>JASFVD010000057.1:0-9756 GCA_050050015.1 Anaerolineae bacterium
GTTCATGGTCTCATGTATGTAGAAATTGACGGGGAAGAAGCCACGTATCGGCGTCTGCTGAGGGGATGGCACTCCCTGGCGGCGCGGTCGTGAGGATTTGGATCTTAGGCAGGCTTCTTCCGATCGAGACCCCGCAGCCTGCTGCGGGGTTCTTCAATTCGTTGCCTCTGCGACGGATCCTCTTCCGCGTCCATTGTTAATCGACATGTGACGGTGTGTGTCCAGGGACATGGGACACCGATTGGTGTCTGAATTAGTCGTGCATTTGTTGTGTTGACTAGTCGCGACTATGGCGTACTGAGTTGTAGGAGGAAGATGGTTAGGAAAGCTACACCCATGGATAGGGTCCGGATCATCGGTATATTCGCCCACGTGGATGCCGGGAAGACGACGACATCCGAGGCGTTTCTCTACTTCACGGGGCGTATTCATCGTGCGGGTGAGATTGACGAGGGTGACACCCAGCTCGACTGGATGGAACAGGAGCGCGAGCGAGGCATCACCATTACGGCTGCTGCAACGGCGTTCCATTGGCGGCGACACCGGGTCAACCTGATCGACACGCCGGGACACATCGATTTCACGGCCGAGGTGGTGCGCTCCATGCGCGTCATCGACGGCGGCGTGGTGCTCCTCTGCGGCGTCGGAGGCGTGGAGCCGCAGACAGAGACCGTCTGGATGCACGCCAATCGAGACAACCTACCGCGCGTGCTGTTCATCAACAAGCTCGATCGGATTGGCTCGGATTTCGATCGCGTGATGGGCGAGGTTCACGAGCGCCTGACGAGCAGGGCGGTGCCGGTGCAGCTGCCCATCGGGAAGGAGGACCAGTTCCGCGGCGTCGTCGACCTTCTTGAGGAGCGGGCTCTCATCTGGGAGGACGATGACGACGATCCCCAGGAGGCGCCCATACCGGCCTCTATGGAGGAGCAGGTCACTACCGTTCGTGAAACTCTGGTGGAGGCGATCTGTGAAACTGACGATGCGCTGCTCGAGCGGTGGCTGGAGGGCGACAAGCTCGACGTGGCGACGCTCAAGGCAGCCGTGCGCCGAGCCGTCATCAACAACGAGTTGACGCCAGTGCTCTGCGGAGCGTCGCGGGAGCACATCGGCGTGCAGCCTCTGCTGGACGCCATCGTCGACTACCTGCCGGCCCCGACAGACCTCAAGCCGATCCTGGGCCACGTGCCAGGCGCGGGAGACGAGATCATCGAGCGGCCCGACGATCCTGACGCGCCGTTCTGTGCGGCGGCCTTCAAGATCGTCACCGACCCGCACGTGGGACACCTGACGTGGGTGCGGGTGTTCTCCGGGCAGATGGGCGTGGGAGATCGAGTCTACAACCCACGCACTGACGAGATGGAGCGCGTGGGGCGCATCTACTACTTGCACGGTGACACGCGGGAGCAGGTCGATCGGATGGAGGCCAGCGACGTGGTCGCTCTGGTGGGGCCGAGGTCCGCCGTCACCGGCGACACCCTGTGCGATCCAGAGAAACCAATCGTGCTGGAGACGTTCGAGTTCCCCGATCCCGTGATCAAGGTCGCGCTGAAGCCGGAGTCGAACGAGGAGCGGGACAAGCTGCGCGAAGCGGCCCGGCGGCTCTCCGACGAGGACCCCACGCTGGAGCACGGCTACGACCCTGAGACGGGCGAGGAGACACTGGCCGGCATGGGCGAGCTGCACCTGGAAATCGCCATCGACCGGCTGCACCGTGAGTTTGGGCTGTCGCCGACGATGAGCCCCCCGGAGGTTGCCTATCGGGAGACGGTGCGCCGACCGTCCGAGACAGTGACGACGTACAAGAAACAGAGCGGTGGACACGGTCACTTTGCAGAGGTGGAGCTGCGTCTGGAGCCCATTGAGCGCGGTGCTGGCGTGGAGTTCGAGAACGAATCCTCGGGCGCAGACATTCCCGCCGACTTCGTGAGACCCGTCGAGAAGGGTGTGCGCGACGCATTGGAGAAGGGCGTCGTCGCCGGCTACCCAGTCACCGATGTCAAGGTGACGCTGCTGGATGGCAAGCACCACGAGGTCGACTCCGCCGCGATGGACTTCGAGATTGCAGGCTCGATCGCCGTACAACGGGCCGTCCGGGAGGCTCAACCCGCGCTCCTCGAGCCGGTGATGGAGATCGACATCAACGTCATGGAGGAGCAGGTTGGTTCCGTGGTGGCGGACATCGGGCGGCGGCGCGGGAGCGTCAGCGCGATGCGCGCGCGGGGCGAGATGCGCAACATCGACGGCGAGGTGCCGCTGGCGGAGGCCCGTGGCTACGCCACCGACCTGCGCAGCCTGACCAAGGGGCGCGGCACCTTCACGCTCGAGTTCGATCACTACGACATCGTGCCCGACGATATAGCCGAGGAGATCATCGAGAGGCGGAAGGAAGAGGGGAAGCTCCGCCAGAGGTAGACGACTCGGTGCGTCCTCCCTGTCTAGACGTGGTGCCCGACCTGCCTGTCGGGCATCATTGCTATACGGCGGCTGCAGCCTCCGAGCCGCGCGTTCTGACTGCGCACCCCGTGCCCTCTCCCGTGAGAGTGCCTTCGTCTGCCCACGTTGATTGATCAGACTGGCGTCTCGCCCCGCGCCGACTCCGCTTCTGCGCCCTCTGCTAGGGTCCTACTGGTGGGCGTGGGTTGCCCGGCCCGGCGTAAGGATCGATGGGGTACAGCTCGTCCAGCAGAAAGGAGCGGATCACGTCCGCCAGCAAGTCGGCCCTGGTCAGCGGAATCATGTGGCCCGCCCCTTCGATGTAGAAGACCGTCTCGCTGAGCAGCGCGGCCTGGTACTCGCGTATCACGTCCCAGGGCAGGTAGTCGCACTCGCCGGCCACAAGGAGGCTGGCTGTCAGGTTGTCCGCCAGCCTTGGCCGGGGATCGGGCAGTGCCCTCGCCGTGATCTCGCTGCGCAGCGCCACGTAGGCATTGAAGCCGGGGTGTTCGACCAGCGGGGCTCGATCCGCGTCGGAGGCGCACACCCAGGCCCTGGGGTCGAAGGCTTGCTCCAACAGGAGGCTCATCTCCTCCTGAGAGGCGAGTCTCTGTGCCGCGCGAGGCCCGTAGGGGGTGAGGGCCTCCGCCAGCAGCAGGCGTGGCGCGATCACCGTGTTGAAGCCCGTGGGCGCGGCGGTTCGGGCAAAGTCCCGGAACATCGACTCGTTCGACAGCGGCGCCGGCGAGAGGAAGATGGCCTTCTGGACGCGCTCTGGGAATCGACTCAGGTATCGGGCAGCAAGCTCGGCTCCGTCCCCTTGCCCAATCAGGATCATCTCGTGCACTCCCAGCTTGTCCCGAACGGCGTCCAGGTCAGCGATGTCGCGGGTGGTCCCGTAGTCCTCGATGCTCTCCAGGCGGTCTGAGCGGCCTGTCCCCGCCCGGTCGTAGAGATAGACGTCGTATCCCAGATCTGCGATCTGGCGGTAGAAGGCGCGCTCTGCGGGCAGCACACAGAACCCCGGGCCGTCGTGGAGATAGACCACGGGGGCTCCAGCCGGCTCATAGGTCGCCGGATAGGGATAATAGGCTACGCGTGAGCCGGTGGAGAGCCGCCAGTAGGCAGTCTCAGGGAGCTGTTCCGGTGGGGGCGTCACGTCGACAGGGGCGAGCGCGATCAGCGCGAGCCCAGCTACGCCGGCGGCCGTCGTCATCCCGCCTACGACGCCCGTGAAGCGGGCGCGGTGCGCGGCTTCCAAGCCCTCGGCGACGAGCCAGGAAACGCCCATAGATACGAGCAGAAGCGTGACAATGGCCGCGACGCCAAGCATGGCCAGGTTCGCCGTCAGGGCGGAGAGGGCCAGCCCAACCTGGTAGGCCATCAGGGCACTGAAGACGATCCCCAGAAGGAGCCCCAGGCCCAGCAGAATGCGGAGTGCCCACCCAGGGGAGGTGATTTCGAGCGGGTCCTGCTCTTTCTCGCGCTCCAGCCAGCCTAGCCGCTTGAACCCGGACTCGACCCAGATGTTCACGATCCCCATCACGATGCTGCCGACGACGGCCCAGCCCAGCCCTGCGATCTCCAGACCCGTGAGCAGGTCGGTGAGGAGTAGCAGAATCCCGTCGATGACGAAGATGAACAGACCAGCCGTCGTGATCGTCAGCGGGAGCGTCAGCGCCAGCAGGAGCGGTCGCGCGAAGCGAGTGAGGAGCACGAAGACCAGCGAGGCGATCCAGGTGCAGAAGAGGGCGTCGCGGAGACGGATGCCGGGCAGGGCCGTCATAGCCGCGAGGGCGACGTAGGTGATGGTCAGGCGAATGATCAGGTTGCGGACGTGGCCGATGAGCTGGCGCCACCTCCTTCGCACGGTCGTCATCCTAGCCGCCATCGACTGGCCTTTCGTGGCGGGCCCGTGGGTCGTCCCGCGCGCTCAGGCCGCCGCCAGGCCAGCGAATGCGCCCCGGAAGGACACGCTGCTCGCTCGCGACAGCCTCTTTGAGCTGGAGCAGGGCCAGGCGGGCGCCGAGAGTCGCGCTGCCGGCGGAGCGAACCGCGCCCCAGGTGGTGAAGGTGATCACCTCGTTCATTGCCTCACTCCACGACTTGTAGAATAGGTCAAGGGTGGCCCGCACGCGGTCGTCGGCCGGCTCGATATCGCGGATGGCCGCGTTCCACTCCAGCAGGTGCATCCCTTTCCCCCACTGGATTGGGTTGCTGCTGCCGAAGGCATGATCCATCTCGGTCGTCAAAGAGAGGCGCTTGAAGCCGAATGTGTTGAGCGCGTAGCGTGACGGGGCGTCGCCCGTCACCGCGACGGAGCGACTCCCCAGGTCTTCCTCGCGAATCTCGGTCTCCGCGTCCCAGGAATAGCTGTGTTCCACAAAGTCAGAATCGGTCACGTGGAGGACGTCGTCGTCGCCGCCGATGATGAGGTAGTGGACGTGGAGCACGTAGGGGGTGACGATGCGCCACTTGAGCATGCGCAGGAAGAACTGCCGGCCGAAGAGGCGGAACAGGCGCCGCCGCAGCCGATCCTCGTCGCGGCCGACGATGCCCCGCTTGATGGTCTCCAGATCGGTGAGGCGCGCGATCTGACGCTTGAGCCAGTTGACGCCCTGCTCAAGGGCTGGGCGCTTCGGGATGCCCCGCCTTGGCGGCGGGGAGGACGAGGGGAGCTCCGTGGTGTCGCGGCGCCCTCGACGTCGTACCTCCTCCACCTCCAGACTCAGAGGCCAAAGCTGGCACTCGGCTGTGCGGCAGTCAACGCAGAGCTCGCCCAGGACGTTGAAGCGCAGCTTCGCGCCACCGCCGTAGACGGTTGGCTCCGTCACCTCCACGTCGAAGGCGATCAACTTGTCGGCATGACGCCGGGCACTGAGATCAAAGCCGTTGATGAGGACCGTGTACGTATCCTTGCCCGCCAGCTCTGGGGCCAGCGGCACCTCGTCGACCCTGATGTTGAAGGGTGTCGTCACGGCTCGAGGGCACTCGATCGTCGTCTCGGCCCAGCCCTGCTGGAACGCGACGCCGGCGGCCTCGACGACCGTGACGTATTCGGCGAAGTGGGCCACGTCGCCGCCGGTCCCGGAGGCCGCCGTGTGACCGGCGATGCGTCGCTGGTCCCCGGGCTCTGCCTCGGAGCGCACGTAGCTGCCGAGCCGGTTGAGACGGTGGTTGTACTCCCAGGTGTGATGGAACCCCTGCCAGATGGCGCCCGCTGCGGAGCTGGTCTGGTCACGTGACATAGTCGGTCTCCGTGTGGTCGGGTCGATTCGAGGGTTCACTTGCCGGCCGGCGGCGCCGCTTGGCAGGACATCGACGGGTGATTGCGAAGCCCCTCGAAGCTTCGTGCCGGCGTGGCCGAAGGGCTCGCGCCTCCCTTGATGGTCTCTCAGATTTCACAGGCCATCTCGCCGCGCTACCCACCTACGCTGGCCGTAGCCGCGGCGATCACCTCGGGCTCGTTGGGCGTGACGTCGTAGAAGGTGAGGAATTGAGCCACCTCGGTGGCTTCGTATGCCCGGAGGTTCTCGCCCCAGCGGAACCCGATCGACTGGTGGAGGAGCTCCACCGTGACTTCCAGGGGAAGCTGCGCGTCCTCCAGGGCGATGCTGTACAGGGTCGTATCGCCCCCACCATCGAAATCGCCGTCCGCCGCCGCCTCTCCGTGGACCGCGATGTCCACCCCGGCCGTCGCCTTGTCGAAGCCCGACGGCAGCAGCCGATTGTCCTTCAGGTAGCCCTTCGCCGCCAGGAGGCCGGTCGTGACATTGCCCTCAACGTCCTCCAGGATCGCCTCATAGATCTGCACCTGATCCGGGCTGTCGATTTTCGCATAGTGCGGCTCATAGGCGTGGGCAGCCCCGTCATTGCCATTGCCAGCGATGGAGCCATTGGGGTCGACTGCGCCGGACTCGAAGATGAGCCCTCCGTTGGCGTCTTTGACGGTGACGTGGAGCCAGGTGCGGCGGGAGGGGAAGCCGCTGGGCACCTTGTGGCCGGCCAGATTCTGGACGGTGACGGCCATGGTCAGCTTCCCATCGGACATCTGCGGTTCATCTATTGTGAGCGTGGCGGTTCGCTCCTGGAGCTGCGCCAGCGTCTGGTCGATCTTCCGCTGGAAGTGCTCTTCCGAGGCGGTGACCCCCATCTCGAGCCCGAACTCGCGCAGGAGCGCCAGCACGTAGGCATTGCCGCCGACGAAGTGATGCTGGGCGAAGGGGCTGCGGGGCGGGCCGCCGCCCGTGCTGGCGATCCGCACGCTGCCTCGGGCCGGCGGCATGTGGCAGTCCTGGCAGGCGTGGGTGTCCCGGTACTCGCTGTGCTGCCACTCCAGGTAGGGCACCTGCTCTGGGAAGTTGCCGGCAACCTGGCCCTCGGTATCGACGTAGGGGGTGTAGAGGGTGTGGCAGCTGGCGCAGAGCTCCGAGCGCGTCGTCTGCGGACCCTGAGTGGGCCGGTAACCCGAGACGTTCTGCATCGTGCTGGAAGGCCCTGGGAGAGCCGGGAAGGGCCCGTAGATCAACCTCTCTCCCGGCGGACGCTCTGTGTCTATGGAGAAGCCGCCACTGAAGCTCTCGGGCGTGCCCAGATCCTTCTCCTCAATCTGGTGGCAGAGGGTGCATGACACCCCGTCGATGGCGAGCGTGTGGTGTTCGTGGTTCTCCTCGAGGAAGCCATCATCGAAGAGGTGACCTTGCTGCCCGGCGGCGGAAGCCGTGAAGCGCGCCATCGGTGTGTGGCAAGTGGCGCATTTATCCTCGATGAGGGCCTGCAGGTGCGGGTAGTCGATCACCTGGACGCGCACGGAGGCCTGCCAGTAGGGATCACGGGCCGCGTTCGCCATCATCGTCGCACGCCAGTCCGTGTCGTTGGACACATCCTCGCCCGCCTCATCGACGAGGCTGTTGTGGCACTGGGCGCACGCGCCCGACGCAGCGAAGAGCTCTCCCTGTTCGGTGGGCAAGGGCAGGTGGTCGGGGGGCGAGGGAGAGGCCGTTGGTTCTGGAACGGGAGTCGGCGACGGTGCCGTCGGCCCGCATGCGGTGGAGACTGACACGAGCGCTACGGCGAGCGAGGCAATTCTTCTAGTTCTAGATCTCATGGTTCCGCCCTCCGTTCTCTCTGGACGTGCCTCGCGCCTCCAAGGTGCAAGGCACGTTCCCCGCTCCCGGTGCGATGCATCTGGCAGGTGCGTTGCACCTAGACGACAACCTCCTGCACGCTGCCCGCAGCTTCCGACGTGCAGGGCACCATGCCAGTCAGCGACCCCCTACGTCCCGTCGCAGCCGCCGGGCGTTCTCGACGGCGTACCCTCTCATATCGTTGTTGAAGTAGACGTAGGTGTCCCTGCCGGCCTCGTCCCAAGCCGAGACCTTGTTGGCCCATTCGTGGAGATGGTCATCCGGATAGCTACCTCCGTAGTCCCCGGTCGGGCCGTGAAAACGGAGGTAGGCGAAGTCGGCCGTCATAATCTTCGGCGACGGGGCATCCCTGTGGTCGTGGATGCAGAAGGCAGCCCCTGCGTCCTTGAGGAGGCGATAGACCTCGTCGCAGTACCAGCTCTCGTCCCGGAACTCGAATGCGTAGCGGTGTCCCGGCGGAAGCACCGGCAGGAAGTTGGCCAACCGCTCCGCATTAACGTGCCAATGTGCTTTACCAGAGTGGCGACCGGCTCCTCCGGCTCCAAGAGATTCTTCATATGCGTGATGTAGCGGTTCGCCTTGATGGCGAAAAGGAAGTCGTCCGGCGAATCCCGCTTCCAGCCCCTCACCTTGGCCTCGCTGGGAAGCTGGTAGAAGGTGTTGTTCACCTCGACACTCTCGAACGTGTCCGCGTAGAAGGGCAGCATCCGATCCGAGGCGATGTCCTCAGCGTAGAAAGGGCCCTTCCAGTGATCGTACATCCATCCCGACGTCCCGATCTTGATCATGTCGTCCCTCTGGAGGCTCCCGTCCCTCGAGCCGGGAATGGGCCCCAGCGATTCACAGGGCCTGGCGTCCAGGTCAGCGCATGAGTAGCAGGCTGAGAGCCATGACGGCCATACCCGCCACCAGCCCGAGAATGCTATCGTGCCCCTTGCCGTAGGCACGGCTGGTCGGCAACAGTTCGTCGAGGCTGATGTAGACCATGATCCCCGCCACGCCTGCGAACAGCGCGCCCGTCACCTGCGGCGGCATGACGCCACCCGTTCCTCCCACGATGAGACGGAGGGCGACGTATGCGATGAGGGCTCCGACCGGTTCCGAAAGGCCGCTCAGCACCGAGTACAGAAAGGCCTTCCCGCGGTCTCCCGTGGCGTAGTAGATGGGCACGGAGACGCTGACGCCCTCCGGGATGTTGTGGAGCGCGACGGCAATGGCAATGGCCGCGCCAATGCTCGGGTCCTGGAGCGCAGCAAGAAACGTGGCCAGACCCTCCGGGAAGTTGTGGATCCCGATAGCCAGGGCTGAGAACAGACCCATGCGGAGGAGTTCGTCGTTCCCCTCGACCTCACCCGCGACCTGGGCGTCGGTGGACTCTTGCCGGTGATGGGCGGCCGCGGCCTGGGCGGCGGGCAGGTCGCTGGCGGTTTCGCGGAGCGATGCCCTTGCCTTCTCCGTGTGAGGCTCGTGCGGGTTCTCCGCCGCCGGGATCATACGATCGATGAGGGCGATGAGGCCTATGCCTGCGAAGAACGAGGCCACGTTGACCCAGGGTCCCCACGTCTCTCCGAACGCTGCCGTCAGTCCGTCCTGGCCTTTCACCAGGATCTCAACGAAGGAGACGTATATCATGACGCCGGCAGAGAAACCGGTCGAGACGGACAGGAAGCGGTAGTTGCTCCTCCTGGCGAAGAAGGCGATGGCGCTTCCGATCCCAGTCGCCATACCGGCGAAGACGGTCAGTCCCAGGGCAAGCCAGACCTTGGTCATGGTTTCGTGGCCCCCTCTCAATGGCGGCGTGATTGAGGCTTGGCTAGAGGGATTCTACAGCAACATGGCTGCGGCGCCAAGGCTCGACCGCACTGAGGAGAGCCTGTGGCGGGAGCCAAGCCGCTGTATGTCGGCTGAGTGGACGACGGTCAGGTGGAGGGTTCGGCGCGACAAGGGTCTTCTCATCAGGGAAGACCTGACGGGGCCGCCGATGAGGTGGCGGGAACCTGTCAGGTCTGCCCGTGATGCTCGTGCTACTCGGGGATCTGACCGACCACGCCCTCCACAAGCCAGTTGAAGGAGAGGAGCGCGTCGTCCGACATAGTCTCGCCGTCCGCGACCTTCAACTCGCCGTCGTTGTCGCGGATGGGTCCGGTGAAGGGATGGAGGTCCCCGCTCATGA
>JASFVD010000058.1:0-9631 GCA_050050015.1 Anaerolineae bacterium
TCCACCTTGGCTGCCTATCCAGCTCGGCGCCGCATCGCCGTCCTGGCTGACATGGCACAGCTGGGCAGCTACGCCGTGCAGGGACACCGGGATGTGGGAGAGGCCGCGGCTTCGTCGGTGGACGTTCTGATCACCAAGGGGGAGAAGGCAGCGTGGATCGCCGAGACGGCCGAAGAGGCAGGCCTCGGTGGCGACCAGATCATCGTAACGCACACGGCGCAGGATGTGATCAGAAGACTGACGCCCCGCCTGGAGCCCGGAGATGTGGTGGTCGTCAAGGGGGACGTTGAGACCCACATGGAGCGTGTGGTGGAGGGGTTGCTGAGGGATCCAGCTGACAGTCATCGGCTTGTGCGCCGGCTGAAGGGTCTCAAGGTGCAAGCCTCCCGTCCCAATCGCCCCACCTGGCTAGAGGTCGATCTGGAGGCGGTGGCCCACAACGTGCAGCAGATCAAGCAGACTATCGGTCCATCAGTGGAGATGCTGGCAGTGCTAAAGGCCGATGCGTATGGGCACGGTGCCGTCAAGGTGGCTCGCACGGCGCTGAACAACGGGGCTTCTCGGTGTGGAGTGGCCTCGGTCAACGAGGGAATCGGCTTGCGCAAGGCGGGAATACATGCACCAATCCTGGTGCTGGGATACACTCCGGCTTGGCTGGCAAAAGAGGCATTGCTCCACAATATTTCACTGACTGTTTATGATGCCGACGTGGCACGCCTCTACAGCCGAGCCGCAGAGGACCTGCGCCGGAGGGCAACCGTTCACATCAAGGTGGACACCGGCATGGGGCGGCTAGGACTCCTGCCTGAGCAGGTTGTTGCCTTCGTCGAGAAGATCTGTCCTCTCCGCGGGCTTGATGTAGAGGGTATCTTCACGCACTTCTCAGTGGCCGACGAAGAGAACCTCGACTACACAGTCTGGCAGCTCGGTCGGTTCCGGGAGGTCCTGACTGATCTGGAGCGGATCGGCGTAACGTTTCGGGCGATCCATTGCGCTAACTCGGCGGCGGCTCTGCGTCTGCCCGATTCTCACTTCGACATGGTGCGGATCGGACTCGCCATGTACGGACTTGAGCCCTCTCCTCACGTATCCCTCCCGCAGGGGTCCCGACCTGCCCTGACCTGGAAGACAAGTGTGGCCCAGGTGAAGACGTTGTCTCCCGGAAGCTACGTCAGCTACGGCAACACCTATCAGACCACTGATGATGAGATGATCGCCGTCATCCCCGTCGGATACGCCGACGGATTTCGACGAGCGCCCACGCGCTGGCAGGCGGTCCTGGTACGAGGACAGCGCGCTCTGATCGTAGGCAGGGTCTGCATGGATCAGACTATGATAAGCGTAGATCACATACCGGACGTAAGGGTAGGAGACGAGGTGGTGCTCATTGGCCGCCAAGGGGGAGAGGAGATCACGGCAGATCAGGTCGCCCGCTGGCTGGGAACCATCAACTACGAGGTCGTATCGGAGATATTGGCGCGGGTGCCTCGCGTTGTTTAGGTCGACGAGTGTCAGGTTCAAGACATGTCATGTCTCGTTGACCTAGCCCTGAGGCGTGGTACAATCGCTCTGGGGGAGCGACCCCCGCGATGTCCCGAGCGTCGCCCAGCCACAGGCTAGGCGACCGCATTCCGGAGGGAGAATGACAAGAGACTTCCCAGGACGAGGCAAGGTAGCAGTTCTCAAGACAACTCCAGAGACAGTGCTCGAGGACTATGCACGCTTGATGGATCTGGCGGGGGTCGGGGAGGCCTTGCCGCGGGACAAAGAGACAATCCTCAAGATCAATATCTCATGGCAGACCTGGTACCCCGCCTGTTCGACAGCTCCCTGGCAGCTGGAGGGTGTGATCCGCGCCCTCCGCGGCGCTGGCTACGAGAACCTGATCGCAGCCCATAATGACACGGTCGTGGTCGACGCCCACGTAGGTGAACGGAACAACAAGCACAAGTTCGTGGTCGATACCTACGGAATCCGCAACGTCCACCTATTCGAGCCTCAGTACAACTGGAGTCGTTACGAACCTCCCCAGCCGTTCTTGGTCTTGGACGAGATCTACCCGGAGGGCATCTACATCCCGGAGATTCTCATCGGGCGGAATATCGTGCAGTTGCCCACGGTGAAGACGCACGTGTTCACGACCATCACAGGGGCGATGAAGAATGCCTTCGGCGGCCTGCTCGGTCGGAAGCGCCATTGGACCCACGCGGATATCCACGAGACGCTGGTCGACTTGCTGATGATTCAGCAGGATATCCACCCGGGACTCTTCGCTGTCATGGATGGCACCTTCGCCGGCGACGGTCCCGGCCCGCGTGCAATGCGCTGGCATAAGAAGGACATTCTGCTCGCCTCCGCCGATCAGGTGGCGATCGACGCTATGTCGGCCCATCTGCAAGGGTTTGACCCGCTTGAGATTCCCTTCATCCGGACCGCCCACGACCTGGGGCTTGGTGTCGGCGATCCCAGGCAGATTGAGATCGTGGGCGAGGATCACGACTATGTCATGTCCCAGGACTGGGGCTTCAAGCAAGAGGACACCTTTGCCAGCCGGGGTCAGAAAGCCATCTACCAGGGACCCCTCAAGCCGCTGGAGGGCCTGCTACTGCGCTCGCCATTGGTCCCTTGGTCCTACTTCGCCAGCAACTTATACCATAACGTTTACTGGTATCCGTTCGTCGGACAGCATCGCGTCGAGCGTGCCCTACAGACCAAGTGGGGTCGCCTGTTCAGCGAGTATGGCGCCGAGGCCGGGCTGCGCGGCGCTGTCATGCCGGGGATGGAGAGGAAGACGGTCGCAACCGCTGCCATCGGGTTGGCCGCAGTGATCGCCGCCGCCGGAGCAGGTATCTGGCTACTTGGGCGTCGCGAACGCCAGGGATGATCGATCAAGAAACGCTGGGCAAGCTGTTTCATGGCCTGCGGGCAGCCGTGACAGTGGCCGACGAGGATGGACGGATCATATTCCTGAACGACCTGGCGGCAGAGCACTACGGCGACCGCGGAGGAGAGAGCCTGCTCGGCACCGATCTATTCGATTGCCACAACTCCGAGTCGCAGACAAAGATCAAAGAGTTGTACGCACGCTACCGCGCCGGAGACCTCACACCCACCCGCTATCGCGACGAGGACGAAGACGGCTTCGCCGATGGCATCATCCTCATCCCGCTGGTCGTCGACGGACGTTTCCGAGGCATCGCGGAATTGATGTGGAAAGAACGTCCAGGGCTGGTCATCGAGACCTAGGGCAGTCTCCGTCTGAGGCACAAGTACACGTAACCGATAAGACACCCGTAACGGAGGACGTCTAATGCACCGCGTCAGCAACCTCGTCTCACAACGCATCACCAAGGTGGCCCCTTCCGGGATACGTCGATTCTTCGACATTGCCGCCACAATGGAAAACGTCATCAGCCTCGGTATCGGCGAACCAGACTTCGACACGCCGGAACCTATCATTCAAGCCGGCATCGCGGCGCTGAAGCGCGGGGAAACTCACTACAGCTCCAACTCAGGCCTGATGGAGTTGCGCAGAGCCATCGCCGAACACCTGGACGATACGTACGACCAGACCTACAATCCAGCCAGCGAGATTCTGGTCACTGTCGGAGTGTCTGAGGCTCTCTATCTGGCGCTGGCGGCCACGCTCGATCCTGGCGATGAATGCATCGTCCCCGAGCCTTGTTTCGTCTCCTACGCACCGGAGGTTACATTCGCCGGGGGGGTGCCCACCGTCGTGCCTGCGCGTGTGGAGAACGATTTTCAGATCACGGCCGAGGAGATTGCAGCGGCCATCACGCCGCGCACCAAGGCGCTATTGATCGGCTACCCCAACAATCCGACAGGGGCCGTGATGAGCCGCGAACGTCTAAATGAGATCGCCGCCGTCGCCAAACAACACGATTTGCTTGTCATCTCCGATGAGATTTACGACCGGCTCGTCTACGACACTGAGCACGTATGCTTCCCCAGCCTGCCAGGGATGTACAGCCGCACCATCTTGCTGCAAGGATTCTCCAAGGCCTATGCCATGACCGGCTGGCGTATCGGCTATATCGCAGCTCCAGCCGAGATACTGGGACAGTTGCGAAAGGTGCACCAGTACACCATCATGTGCGCCCCCAGCGTATCGCAGTACGCGGCCCTGGCAGCGCTGCGAGAAGGCGAGCCTTTCGTGCAGGAGATGGTCGCAGAATACGACCGTCGACGTCGCCTGATCGTGGACGGACTCAACGACCTGGGTCTCGACTGCTTCGAGCCCCAAGGCGCCTTCTACGCCTTTCCTTCGATCGAGGTCACGGGGATGGACGACACACAGTTCGCCGAGAGTCTCCTCCACGAGGAGCGCGTGGCTGTCGTTCCGGGTAGCGCGTTTGGGGAGGCTGGAAACGGATACGTGCGCTGCTCCTACGCCACGGCCTACGAGAAGATCGAACAGGCGCTTGAGCGCCTGCACCGTTTCGTCCGTCGGCACGGGTAGATATAGGGCAGCAGGGCGCTGCGCGTTCGTAGCAGCGTGATGCGTCTCAGCAGAAGAGAGCAGTGGGAAAGACAGCATTGCAGACTGGATTTCGAGCCTCTGCAGGTGGAGAGATGTCTGGCAACCTCGAGACCGGGGCGGACTAGCACAGTGACTCGCTACGAACCGGTCATCGGCTTAGAGGTGCACGCACAGATCCACACCCGCAGCAAGATGTTCTGCGGTTGCCCCGTGGTCGAAGACACGGGCGATTTGGAGCCCAATACCTACATCTGCCCCGTATGCACTGCCATGCCCGGGACACTGCCTGTGGTCAATCAGCGTGCCGTCGACATCGCCATCCAGACTGGGCTCGCGCTCCATTGCGAGGTCCCTCAGTTCAGCAGGTTCGCCCGTAAGTCCTACTTCTACCCCGATCTGCCCAAGGGATACCAGATCTCTCAGTATGCACCGGTATTCCCACCGCTGACTGTCAACGGCTACCTGGACATTGAGACCGACACAGGACCGAAACGCGTTCGCATCAATCGGGCACACCTGGAGGAGGACGCCGGCAAACTCCTCCATTCCGAGAGCGCCACTCTGGTGGATCTGAACCGAGCGGGCGTGCCATTGCTGGAGATTGTCTCGGAACCGGACTTGCGCTCTGCTGAGGAAGCCCGGACCTACAGCGAAGCGCTACGCGAGATCTTGGTCTATCTCGACGTCAATTCGGGCAATATGGAGCGGGGTGTGATGCGCTTTGAGGCCAACGTGAGTGTCCGCTCAATAGGGGTTGATGACCTGGGGGCGCGCCACGAGATCAAGAACCTCAACTCTTTCCGGGCCCTCTGCGATTCCATCAACTACGAGATCGCCCATCAGATCGCGGTCCTGGACAGCGGTGGCAGCATCGAGCAGAAGACGATGGGTTGGAACGAGACCGACGGGGTAACCGTGCCTCAGCGCGGCAAGGAGTTCGCTCACGACTACCGCTACTTCCCAGAGCCGGACATTCGGCCCTTGGAGATCAGCCGCGAGAAGGTGGAGCAACTGAGACGTGAACTGCCCGAGTTGCCCGGAGCAAGACGCACGCGATTCGCGGCCGAGTACGGTCTGAGCGACTATGACGCACGGCTACTGGTCAGCGATAGGGACGTTGCCGACTACTTCGAGAGCGCCGTCGCTGCCGGGGCCGCCCCGAAGTCAGCCGCCAACTGGATCGCGGTGGAGCTGTTCCGCCTGATGAAAGCGGACGACCGCTCCATTAGCGGTTTGAACACCTCGCCCGAAGAACTCGCGGGGTTGATCGCCCTCGTGGAGGAGGACGCGATCAACCAGAGCACCGCGAAAGAGGTGCTTGAGGAGATGCTCAGAAGCGGGCGGGATGCACAGAGCATCGTGTCCGAACAGGGTCTGGCCCAAATCTCCGACGCTGACACGCTGGGGGAGATCATCGCCCAGGTGCTGGATGAACACCCTGAGCAGGTCGATGAGTATCTGAGTGGTAAACAACAGGTCATGGGCTGGTTCATCGGTCAGGTCATGAGGGCCACCCGAGGCAAGGCTAATCCTCAGCTGGCCCGAGACTTGTTGAACAATCGGCTGGAGACCAAGGGAGGCTAGCGACCGACGATATACAGCTAGCGTCGCTTTCTGGTTAGTCGATCGAGCAGGCAAGGGACGATGAGAACAACAGATCACGCCTGCAGTCGGACGCAGGGCGCGCCTCGGCAGCTCGCGGCACACCCTGAGAGTCCTCGCCAAGTCCCGTAGCGCAACCGAGAGTCTTATCGGCTGGAGAGCATTCACAACCTTAAACGGAGGAAGAAACCACATGTCAGAACGAAACCCATTCGCAATCGCGCAGCAGCAGCTGGATGAGGCCGCTGAGATTATGCAGCTGGATTCTGCGACCCACGCGCTCCTGCGCTGGCCGCTACGCGAGCTCCACGTCACACTTCCCGTTCGCATGGACGACGGAACCGTTCAGGTCTTCCAAGGCTTCCGTGTCCAGTACAACGACGCCCTCGGCCCAACGAAGGGCGGGCTTCGCTTCCACCCCGAAGAGACCATCAACACCGTCCGCGCTCTCGCGGCTTGGATGACGTGGAAGACAGCCGTTGTCAACCTTCCGTTGGGCGGCGGGAAGGGCGGGGTGGTCTGCAACCCGAAGGAGATGTCGCAGGGAGAGCTAGAGCGGCTGAGCCGTGCCTACATCCGGCAGGTGGGAAGAATCATCGGGGAGGAGACTGACGTTCCGGCACCAGATGTATACACCAATCCCCAGATCATGGCGTGGATGATGGATGAGTATTCCTTCCTACGCGGCCATAACGTGCCGGGCGTCATCACGGGCAAGCCCATTCCACTGGGCGGCTCCAAGGGCCGCGGTGATGCGACGGCGCGTGGGGGGATGTACACTATCCGCGACGCGGGAGAAGCCCTTGATATCGACCTTGACGGTGCGACCACGGCTGTGCAGGGCTACGGCAACGCAGGCTCCTTCGCCCACAGCCTCGGAGAGGAGTTGCTGGGGCTCAAGATCGTCGCGGTCTCAGACTCCAGCGGGGCCATCTATAATCCCAACGGCCTTGACTCCGACGCGGTGAAAGCCCACAAGCAAGAAACCGGCTCGGTGATCGATTTCCCGGGCGCCAAGAACATCCCCAACGAGGAACTCCTCGCGCTCGACGTCACCGTCCTGATCCCAGCCGCGCTCGAGAACCAGCTTACGGGAGCCAACGCGGACGACGTCAAAGCTCGCATCGTGGCAGAGTTCGCAAACGGCCCCACCACTCCGGAGGCCGACGACATCCTGCACGAGAAGGGCGTGTACGTGATTCCGGACTTCCTGTGCAACGCCGGTGGCGTCACCGTCTCCTACTTCGAGCAGGTCCAGAACGCCTACGACTACTACTGGGAGAAAGAGATCGTCTACGAACGCTTGGACAAGAAAATGACCGCAGCGTTCCATGCCGTGCACGAAACAGCCCAGCAGTACGACATCAAGAACCGAATGGGCGCCTACGTGGTGGCGGTCGGCCGCGTGGCCGAGGCCTGCAAGCTTCGCGGCTGGGTGTAGGACTGCAACGAGAACCCGGCGCCGAAGCCTGACAAGCCGAGAGCCTGAGAACATCGAGCCCCTGCTGTAGCAGGGGCTCGACATCATTTGACGCCCGACCGAATCTACAGTACCATTGAGAGCAGTTGACGCTCCCATCCCACGACTACACTAAAGGAGGCCCACGCATGTATCAGAGACTGACGATCGCCGGCAACCTAGGACAGGACCCTGAGATGCGCTACACATCCGATGGGACCCCAGTGACGAACTTCTCTGTGGCGACCAACCGCCGCTGGACCAACGCTGACGGCAGCCAGGGCGAGGAGACAGTCTGGTTCCGGGTAACTGCCTGGCGGCGCATGGCCGAGGTCTGCAACGAGTACCTCGAGAAGGGTCGCCAAGTCTTGGTAGAAGGTCGCCTGCGTCCCGATTCCGAAACAGGTGGCCCACGTGTGTGGACGGGCAGGGACGGAGAGCCACGTGCATCCTTCGAAGTGACAGCCCAGACTGTTAAATTCCTCGGCCGCGGCACGGCAGCGCCAGCAGGTGGTGCCGCCGATATTCCCGAGGGACCCCCAGAGGAAGAAGAAGAAATCCCGTTCTAGGCCGCAGGCGGCGAAAGACACGCGGTAGAATCTTAGGCCGATTCCTGAGAGCGAAACCCGGTATCGAACCGCCGTGTCTGCACATCCGTCCGCCCTACATCCCCACCGTATGCGGCTGCGATGCGCCTTTGCACGGACTCACCCTGGCTGCTGCGGCCGCCGCCCCTGTCACGGTTGCCCTGCCGCTGCAGGGCGGCGGTCTGTGCCCGGGGGCAACGTATCAGGTACTTCGTCCAGGGCGCGTGCGTGGCGCCCTAGAAGGCACCGCCCGTTCGCCACCTCTTAAGGAGGTTCTTTGTGAGCAACGGACACTCGCGCAAACAGAAGATCAACATCGAGGTCCCTCCAGACCTCGACGCAACGTACGCCAACTTCGCCATGATCACCCATTCGCCATCCGAGATCGTCATTGATTTTGCCCGCGTCCTGCCGAACGCGCCGAAGTCCAAGGTGCATGCCCGCATCGTCACAACCCCCATGCACGCCAAGCTCCTTCTAAAGGCGCTCACCGAGAATCTGGAGAAGTACGAGGCCCAATTCGGGGAGATCAAGCTGCCGTCAGGCGGGGGGCACCTGGCCCAGCAATTCTTCGGCGGAGTCAAGCCTCCCCATCAGCCCGAAGAGTAGCACCGGGTCAGGAGTCACTATGAGGAAGCTAGAGACGATAGCAGAACGGATTCGCAGCGACTTTGAGACGCGGAACAGCATCCGCGACGACGCCCTTCGCCACACCCGTGAGCTGATCCGCCTCTGTGGCAATGCCATTCGGGCAAGTCACCGCGACGAGTGGCATAAGGCGCGCGACCTGCTAGAGCAAGCGGATGCCCTCGCACGGAGCATCTTGGCTGCGCTGGAGCCCCATCCAGACCTTCGCCACGCCGGCTACACGCGTGATGCCATGAAGGAGTTGGTGGAGGCTCACGTTACTCTGGCCTTGGTCAACGGTACCGACATCCCAGCACCAGAGGACCTTAACGTCACCTATCCCTCATATCTCAACGGGATCTGCGAGGCTGCCAGCGAACTCCGCCGCCGCTCCTTGGACGAGATCCGGCGCGGAAACCTCGACGTGGCGGAGCGTCTCCTGGGCATCATGGACGAGGTCTACGACGTGGTCAACACCTTCGACTTCCCAAACGCCATTACCGGAGGCCTGCGCCACCGAGTGGATCAGCTGCGCAGCGTATTGGAGCGCACCCGCGGTGATTTGACCAACGGACTCCGGCAGGATCGTCTCATTCAAGCCCTACAGGAGTTCGAGGCACGAATCGAGGGCACGTGAAGGCCTGCGCCGGACTGAGCGGCGCCGGCACCCTAGACGAGGACTAGGCCTCGCCGACAAGTCGGTCCTGGCCCGCGTAGACGCGGAAGCTTCGCCGCCGCGTGTAGCCAATCAGAGTGATTCCCCAGGCCTCGGCTAGATCGACGGAAAGGGCTGTCGGCGACGTGCGCGACACGACGACCGGAATAGCCATTCGCGCGGTCTTGCTGACCATCTCC
>JASFVD010000059.1:0-9266 GCA_050050015.1 Anaerolineae bacterium
TGCCCACGGATGACCCTCGATCAGGACGGGGGCCAGGCTTTCCACCTGTTCAGTCTCTTCGCCGCCTGATCTCGTGACAGACAGTGGTAGCAGCGAGTACGACAGATGGAAGAAACCTGGGTCCCGACGCACGCGAGGGTCTAGAGGGATGCAGCTTGGAGCACTGGGCGGAACTTGTAGCCATAGATAATGACACCCTCGTCGCCGCTGCTCTGCACGCGGCGCGTCACCATCTCCACCGGCATGCCGATCTCTATCTTGTCAGTGTCCACGTCGGTCAGCTGGGCGGTGACCATGGGACCCTCTTCAAGTTGTACCAAAGCGACGGTGTACGGCGCGAACTCCTCGAAATCGCGCGGGGCGTGATAGACGGTGCTGTAGGAGTATACCTCTCCGCGTCCGCTAAAGACGACCTCTTTCTGCTGCACCGTCTCACACCCGGGGCAGACGTCCCGGGGTGGGAAGATCCTCGTGCCGCACTTCTCGCAAATCTCTCCAACCAGCCGATAACGCTGTTGCTGTAGTCTCCAGTTCTTTGGAATGCTTTTCATGTAACCCTCCTCAATATCCCTCGCTCGATCGGAAGACCTGCAATCGGTCCACCATAGCAGACGTCTAGTCCGCTGTCCTCTCCAGAATGTGTGTTATTACCGTCGCACCGCTGCCACCGATGTTCTGCGCCATCCCGAGCCGCGCGTTTGCCACCTGATTGTCGCCCGCCAGTCCTCGCAGCTGCTGGACGACCTCGACGACTTGGTAGATGCCGGTGGCGCCGACAGGATGCCCGCGAGCTTTCAGCCCTCCCATCGTACTCACAGGGATACGTCCATCGGTGCTGATCTGGTCGTCCAGCGCCAGTGTGAGCCCCTGGCCCTTCTCCGCAAAGCCGGCTGCCTCGAGGCTGAGCGCTGACATAACGCTAAAGGCGTCGTGCAGTTCAAAGAAATCGATATCTGCTGGTCCGACGCCTGCCTTTTCGTAAGCGCGATGACTGGAAAGCCTTGCCCCCTGGAGCACCAAGGGGTCCTGTCGATCGTGGATGGCGACTGTGTCGGTTCCCACGGTCGACGCCGCGACACGCACGGGCGCCAAGGAGTGGGCGTGCGCTTCATCGGTGGGTGCCAGGACGACCGCCGCCGCACCGTCGCAGACGGGCGAGCTGTCGAGCAGGTTGACCGGATCGCAGATCATACGGGCGTCTGCGAACTGCTCGGTGCTCACGGGAAAGCGGAACATCGCATAAGGATTCTCGATGGCATTGCGGTGGGCATTCACAGCGAACGGCGCGAAATCCTGGTGACCGTAGCCGTATTCGTGCATGTAACGGCGCATGAGCAGAGCGTTGAGGGCGACGAATGAGGCTCCCTGTGCCGCCTCGTAGTCAGCGTCGGCTGCCATGGCCAGAGCGGCCGTCGTGTCTGGACCAAGGGTGTCGGTCATTTTTTCCACGCCAACCACGATTACGAGGTCCGCCAATCCGCCAGCTACCGCCACGTAGCCCATGCGCAGCGCAGCGGCTCCCGATGCGCAGGCGGCCTCTATCTTCAGGGCCTCGATGCCCCGGAGCCCAGCGAAGTCGGCGACGAGTGCTCCCAGGTGCTCTTGCTCCTCCAGCTCACCCGACAGCATGTTGCCGACGTAGAGCGCGTCGGCGTTCATCACGCCCGCATCTCCCATGGCAGATTGAATGGCCTTCAATGCCAAGTGGCGCAGGCTGGTGTCCCAATGCTCGCCAACCGCGGTTTGTCCGACTCCTATGATGGCAACGTCTCTCATGAACGAGTTTCTCTATCTGATCTTGCGGCTTTGCCCGACCTCTGCATCTTTGCGCAGTCGGGTTCGCTGTGTGACTACTTCACCAGCTTCTTCACGTAGCGCACGTACGTTGCGTAGTCAATCTCGACGCGGCGCCCGACATAGTCCTGCGTCAGTGGAGCCCGCCGCTGACGGTCGACAATCTGCTCTGTGACGAGGAGAGATATCGCGTCTGAACCTGCTCCGGAGCCGTAGCTCGCCAGGAGCACCCGATCGCCAGGCTTTGCGATGTCCAAGACGGCTGTCAATCCCAGCGGGGAGGAGCCGGCGTAAGCGTTCCCAATCTCATTGACCAGAAGGCCAGCCTCGATCTGCTCCATGGAGAAGCCCAGATGTTGCGCCATCTTGATAGGGAACTTCACGTTGGGCTGATGGAAGATGACGAAGTCATAATCGCCAGGTTCTGCACCCAGCTCCGTCATCAACCCCTCGACAGCCCGAGTGATGTGGGTGAAATAGGCGGGCTGCCCGGTGAAACGTCCCCCGTGAGACGGGTAGCGCTGATAGGCTCGTCGCCAGAAGTCGGGGATGTCCGTGGTGAAGGAAAGAGATCCTTCGAAGGCGGCCAGTGCTTCCTCAGCCGGCCCGATAAGAAACGCGGCGCTGCCGGCGGCTGCCGTGTATTCCAGCGCGTCCGACGGTTGGGCCTGTGCCGTGTCTGAGCCGATGGCCATGGCGTATCGCGCCATGCCTGAGCCGACGAACCCGAATGCGGCCTGGAGTGCCTCAGTGCCCGCCTTGCACGCGAACTCCCAGTCTCCGGCCTGAGTGTAGGGAGTGACCCCAAGTGCCTCGGCCACGATGGTCGAGGTGGGCTTCACGGCGTAGGGATGAGACTCGCTGCCGACCCAGACGGCTCGGATGTCCGCTCGGTTGACGTTGCCAGCACGCGCCATGGTATTGCGGGCCGCCTCGAGCGACATGGTCACCACGTCCTCGTCCGGCCCCGGCACTGATTTCTCCTCAACGGGCACGTCACCCTGACCGTTCATCCATATGCGAGCAACCTCGTCGGCCGGCAGACGGTAGCGTGGCACGTAAGCCCCGTGGCCGACGATGCCTACGGCCCTGTCGGGTTTGAGCATTGTGCCCCTTGTACCCTTACTCATGTCGGAATTCAATCCTCAAAGTCCCTGCCGTCGCAAGCGACGTCTCGTACTAGGCATACACAGCGTGACTAGTCTACCCTCCAAGGGGGTCTCCTCACCAGTGTAGCACTGACTGGGCATTGCTTTCAATGGGACCTTTGGGTCATGTCCCACCGTCCGCCTCCTCACTTCCCGCGCGACTGGGCCAAGATGGCACGAGCCTGATCCAGACGAACGGTGCCCTGACTGACCATTTGGTCGGCCACCTGTTCAACCTCAGCGCCACTCGCACCGGCGCTGAGGGCTACCTGGCGTGCGTGAAGCTGCATGTGGCCCCTCTGAATGCCCTCCGTGGCCAAGGCTCGCAGTGCTGCCAGATTCTGTGCCAGTCCAACGGCCGCCGAAATCTCGGCCAGGGTCTTGGCCGTCTTCACCCCCAGAATCTTGAGTGCTACCTGAGCTACGGGATGTGCGTGTGTTGCACCGCCAACGGTGCCCACGGCAAGCGGCATCTCGAGAGACCCCACGAGATTGCCCTCCCCATCCTCCCTCCAAACGCTGAGGCTTGTGTAGTGACCATTGCGCGCAGCGTAGGCGTGGGCTCCGGCCTCGACTGCCCGCCAGTCGTTTCCAGTGGCGAGCACGACCGCATCTACGCCGTTCATAATCCCCTTGTTATGTGTAGCGGCTCGATAAGGGTCGGCGGCTGCGAAGGCCGAAGCCTCGACGATGCCGCGCGCGACTTCCTGCCCCGAGAACGATTCGAATCCCATCGCGTCGCTGGGTATTGTGCAGCGAGCGCGTGCCAGCCGTCTGTCTGCTAGATTGGACAGAATCCGCAGCAAGACCCGCCCTCCTGTGATGCGCTCGATCTGCGGAGCAAGCGTTTCACAGGCAGTGTTGACCGTGTTCGCGCCCATGGCATCGCGACAGTCGAAGATCAGGTGCACGATGACCATGGGGCCAACAGGCGGAGCCTCAATCACTCTCACTTCCAGGTCTCGTGCTCCGCCGCCCAACTCCGACAGGGCAGGATCGGTGTCGTCCGCGCGTGACAGCAACTCCTGCCGGGCGTCCAGAATGGCCGCCTTCGCCATATCTGGATCGGAGATGTCGAGCACCTGAATCTGCCCTATCATCTCCGGCGGAGTCGTCGACGCCTCAAAACCACCGCCTGCACGGGCCAGCTTGGCGGCAAAGGAGGCACCGGCAACGACGGATGGCTCCTCAATGACCATAGGTACGAGCACATCCCGCCCGTTGATCAGGAAGTTGACTGCAATCCCCAAGGGTAGCCCGTGGACGCCGACCACATTCTCAATCATCTCAGCGGCTCGTTGGGCATCGAGCCCCATCGTTCCGAGCAAGACCGCCGTCTCTTCCGCTGTGAGATTGGCCCACTGAGATACGGTCTCGACACGCTCGGCGAGCGTCTTATTGTAGAATCCCGCAAATCGGGAGGAATGCTCCATAGTTCGCCCTCAGTCACAAGGCTCTGACCATGACACATAGACGCCGCCGGACGACAGAAGTCTCCGGCGGCCTCTTGCGCAAGAATTATACAATATTCTGCCTCCCAAAAGCTATCAAATCACCATCTATCGCTTCCCAAAACCTGCCGGAGACTTTCTCGGGCAACGCAGATTGCGAGTCAGTGCCGTCGAGGAAAAATCGAGGGCGTACTATGGGGGCGCGGTCTTACCGGACCTCAGGTGCGCCCTGTGGGTCGCAGGCGGAAGAATCGCTGCGACGTGACGGTAGGCCGGCGAAGGCGATCGATAGAGAGGTGACAAGGGGCGAAAGGGCCGAAGCGTGAGCTACTGGTTAGTCTGGGGAGAGCGTCCACAGGATGACTTCAGGCGGCGAGAGGAAGCGAGCGCGCGGAGCACCAAGGCCCTCCATGCCCAACCCTCGGCTCACATAGAGTGTCGTTCCATCCTCCTCATACCGTCCCATCTCGTAACGCTTCCAGAACGCCGAGCTGGTGAGTAATGCTCCGAAGAGTGGGATCCTTAGCTGACCGCCGTGCGTGTGACCGCAAAGGTACAGATCGACGCCGAGGTCTACGGCCTCTGGCATCAGGTCGGGCGAGTGATAGAGGAGCACCGCGAAAGCATCGTCGGGGATGGCGTCCCAGAGGCGTCGGAGGCGAGGAGCGTCGCGGGAGCGCTGTCGAGTGCAACGAAGCCCTGCTAGATAGAGCGTATGGCCATTGACGTCCAGATCGGCTACTTCGTCTAGCAGCCAAACGATGTCGAGCCCGTCGAAGATGTCTGGCACCACACCCTCAAGATCGACTGGTGGGCTGCCAGTGATGGCGTAGACGGGGCCCGGCGAACGGGCGCAAAGGTCGGCCAGGAGGTCTCGAACATCAGCCTGTGCCCGCGAATCGCGTACACTGGAGAGACTCAGGTAGTCGCCGGTCAGCACGACCAAGTCGGGGGTTAGCTCCTCGACCAGGTCCAGGAGCTGGCATTCCCGTTGCGTGATGCGTTCCAAGTGTAGATCCGTGATATGCAGGAGGCGGATCGGCAAGCTGCCGCTAAGCTTGGAGGAGCGCAGCTTGGATCGCGTGACCCGAATACGGGACGGCTCTATCCAGGTTGCATAGAGAGCTGCGCCGGCTATGACGAACTGGAGCCCCACGACTGCCAACAGCGCCGGCCGGCTGCCCCACAGGACCCCGCCTCCGAAGGTGATTCCAGTACGCACGAGGTTCAGCGCCAGCAAAGGGGGCGTCACGGGACCGAAGGAGCGCTCCAGGCGGGGCAGGAGCGATAATCCGAGTCCGTCCAGGAGGGTGAATGAGAGGGACATTGCGGCCGCGGCGAGGCGAACATCGCCCCAGGGCCATGAGGCTGTGGCCGCCAAAGCTAGCCAAGCCGGCAGCAGCACTACGGGCGAGATCCGGCCCAACAGTTCGGTGATGACCAGGGCGACGTGCAAGGCAGGGGGCCGATAGCCCGGTGGGTGGAACACGTGAGTCAAGTTCTTCTCTTCGCCGGAGTTCCGTCGCCGCATGGCGCTCAGGTTCTGTGCTCAGCTTGGTCTGCGCGAGGATTCGCCAGGAGTCTCTGCAAACGGTCCGGCACGTTGGTGATGATGCCGTCAACCCCGCATGAGATGAGGCGGCGCATGTCGGCGATGTCGTCCACGGTCCAGGCGTGCACCCGGAGGTTGCGCGCCCGGGCCCATGCGACGTTTCGTCGATTCACGATGGTGTGGTGGGGATGAAGGGCGGTTATGGGCTCCGGCATGAAGAAGCGACCAAGACGAGTCACGGACAACGGTCCGCGGGCGCACAGCAGGCCTGTGGAGACGCCTGGTGTCATCTGTTGGACTCGTCTGAGGGCAAGCAGGTTGAACGACGAGAGGAGCGCGCTTGGTTCAAGCGAATACCGCTGGAGCAGGTCGACCACCACCTGCTCCAGGCCACGGTCGAGGGGCCCTATGCCTTTCAGCTCAATGTTGAGCAGCAGTTTGTCTCCCAGGATCTGCAGAACCTCCGCTAGAGTAGGGATGCGCTCCCCTGCGAAGCTCGAATCGAAGGATGACCCGGCGTCGAGCTGCTTCAGTTGGCCCAGCGTCAAGGCGTCCACCCGGCCGGTGCCATCCGTCGTGGCGTCGACTGTAGCGTCGTGGATCACCACCGGCACTCCGTCGGCGCAGAGTCGGACATCGAGCTCGATACCGTCGACGCCAATCTCCAATGCCTTGCGGAACGCGGCCAGCGTGTTCTGCGGGGCGATCCTGCTCGCGCCGCGATGGGCGATATTGAGGGGCCGGTCGACGTCAGACCACATAGTCTTCTCCAGCTCCCGGTAGGCGGGGGTCAACTCGTCGCAGGGGAAGTGAAAGTCACTGACCGCTACCGTTTGGCCACCCGCGAGCCGACCTATCTCACCCGACGCCTCTACGATCGGTCAACGTCGCCCGTGATCCACTTCTGATATAGCTCGAGATGACGATCTCCGGTGACATCCTCCAGCGTATCGAGGAATGACTCGGAGGTGGCAACCTGATACCGGTGGCGACTGTAGTACGTCTGGAGCGTCTTGAAGAAGGCGTCGTCTCCCACCAGTTCCCGCAGCTCGTGGAAGTAGAGTGCTCCCTTGTCGTAGACGATATCGAAGTAGAGACTAGATGGATAGGACCCCGCCGGAAGGCCAACGGGCAAGTCGCGCCCCGTGCTCTTCAG
The DNA here is from genome assembly GCA_050050015.1 of Anaerolineae bacterium. GTDB lineage: Bacteria > Chloroflexota > Anaerolineae > B4-G1 > B4-G1 > SKLM01. The sequence continues at coordinate 7,102 of JASFVD010000059.1, forward strand.
AGCCTCATAGGTCTGCAAGAACACGGCATTCAGGATGCCGTTGGCCCGCTGCTTGCCGTAGACGGCCTCATAGTACAGCATGGTGCTGTACTGCGTCAGCGCCTCGTCCAGCCACGGCTCATTGACTTGATCGTTCCCGACTACCACCATCCACCATTGGTGGGCCACCTCGTGGGCGGTGAGCCACTCAACGGTCGAGACGCCGCGGTAGAGCCCATCCTGTACGACGACCAGGCCCGAGTACTCCATTCCTCCAAGATAGTTCGGCGTCTCGACAACATCGAGCTCCGTGTATGGATAGGGCCCGAAGAAGTCGCTGAACGCCTCCAGGGCAGCGACGGCAACCTCCAACGCTCGTCCTCCGCCCGGGGCGTGCCACTCATAGAAGTAGCTGTTGACGACCACGCCTCGGACCTCTCGCCCGGCCCGCTCGTAATTCTCTCCCAGGATCACAGTGAAGTCTCGCATCGGGGCCGCCCTGCATGTCCACGTTCCGTTCACCGGGGTGCCGCAGGCCCCGGTGGCGACCAGCGTGAGCGCGGTCGGTGCCGTGACCTGCACGTTGTAGATAGCTACCTCGGAGAACACGTCATCACCGTGAACAGGTGCTGTGTCGACGTTCCATCCTCTATGGTCGTAGACCGGTATGAGGGGATACACGGTGGGCAAGGCCATGACCCCGCGGACGTACGAGAAGAGACCGTGCCCCGAGACACCAGAGGTGGGGACATCGACGGCGAAGTCCATGCTGAGCTTGACCATACGTCCTGGCTCCAAAGCTGGGTTGAGGGGCACGCGCAGGGCGCTACCTGCCAACTCGATCTCAGGAACGACCGACTGCTCGGTCAGCAAGAGATGCGTGACCGTCATCGTCCCTCCGTAGCCAGGCGCATTGGGGAGAAGTCGGAGGATGATCGAATCCAGGGCTTCCGTCTCAGCATTCACATACGTGACCAGTTGACGGCCTGTCACCCGAGCCGTGGCGGGGTCTACAGTCAGCTCGATGTCGTAGGTCGGTGCCGCACGGCAGACCTGGATGTCGTCGGCGAACTGCTGTCGGAGACAGGCCTCAGGGAGAGGTGGCGGCGTGGGCGTGCTTGTCGGCGTTGGTGCGGGCGTGGGTGTTCGAGTGGGACGCGGAGGCACCGCGGCGAGCTCCGATGGGGCGATTTTGGGCGCGGGGGTCACGCTTGCCTCGGTGACGTACAGTGTCGGTGACGCGGATGCCGGTGGCGGGGGGGGCGGCGGGGCGGAACAGGCCCCCAGTGATAAGAGCCCTGCGAGCAGCAGACAACCCGCCACTGCGGGCGCGAAGGTGCGAACGCGGCGTATCACCGGTGTCGCCTCCCCGTGTCCTCGCATGATCGATCGCCTTCGCACTCGGCGGCGCAACGGGCAGCGTTCATTCATCTTGTCAGCCAGGCGGCAATGACGCCGGCTACCTCCGCGGCGTGGGCCGAGAACAGGTGCCCTGCTCCGCGGATGATGTGAAGCCTCTTGGGAGGCTTGAGGCGCCGCACGTACGCGCGAAGCGCCTCAGTCGGTGCCCAGCGGTCGTCCTCTCCGACAACGAACAGCTTCGGCCGTCGGTCTTGGTCAAGGAAGACTTCATCGTAGTGTTCCTCCACCAGCGCGATGCCGACCAGGGAGTGCAGTCGATGATCGCTCGCGTAGTAGTGCAGAGCGACGCCGGCGCCAAAGGAGTATCCGATCATAGCCAGGCATTCAGGATCTATCGCTGCCTGCGCCCGGACAAACTCAACGGCGCCCCTTACGTCGTCCAACTCTCCGCCGCCTCCGTCGAAGCTGCCTTCGCTCCTTCCAGCTCCGCGGAAGTCGAAGCGAAGCGCTGCCCAACCGTGCAGAGCCAACTCAAGACACACGCCCACCACGACTTGGTTATCCATGTTGCCGCCCATCAACGTGTGAGGATGGCACACCACGGCGGCTGGGAATGGGCCTGAGCCTTTCTCGGGCAGGTGGAGAACGCCCCTCAGGCCTGGCCCCGAATCTGCCGACTGGAAGGCTATGCGGCGCACGCCGGGCCGCCGCGAGAGCCCGTCTGGAGGTTCGTTGTCGTGGATCACCTAAGCCATACGCTCCTGCCGCATCCGAGAGGGTGCCGAGCCTGTACCTGTACCGTCGGTCCCTGTTGCTCCCGCGCG
>JASFVD010000060.1:0-9163 GCA_050050015.1 Anaerolineae bacterium
CCAGTATGTTCGCCATCTCCGAACCTCCCTTTGACGATCTCGGATGTCTATGTCGGGCGCATTGTGCGGGGACATCGTGCCTAGCGTGTAGACAGCGTAAGTGCTCAAGGGCAATTATACCGGCACGTAATTGCCGGTCAAGCTTCGATGGCTTGACGAGAGTCCCAGTCATACGTAGAATGCGGCGTATGACTAGATCTCCAATCGTCACCCTGACTACTGACTTCGGTGTCGCCGATGGCTACGTGGGAACGATCAAAGGGGTTCTGCTCGACATTGCCCCGGAAGCTCGACTGGTCGACATAACGCACCAGATCGCGCCTCAAGCCGTCCGACAGACGGCCTTCATCCTCTATACCACCTACCGGTTCTTCCCTTCGCAGGCCGTCCATCTGGTGGTCGTGGACCCCGGCGTGGGCAGCGCACGCCGCTCAATCGCTGTCAAGTTGTCTCACGGCACCTTCGTGGGGCCCGACAACGGCGTCTTCAACTACGTCATGGCTGAAGAATCCGTGGAGACAGTCGTTGAGCTCGCGGACCCCTGCTATCGTCTCCCCTCGGTAAGCGAGACGTTCCACGGGCGCGATATCTTCGCCCCAGCTGCCGCACACCTTGCAGCCGGAGTCTCCATCGACCAACTTGGCCCGGCGGTGCCCGATCCAGTTACGCTGCCGCTTCCCCGGCTAGAAATCGGCCCCCGTCGCATCAGTGGCGAGGTCCTGCACGTGGATCACTTCGGCAATGTGATTACGAGCATAGGACGCCTTCGCTGGACAGAGGACGAACTCGTATTGGAGCCAGCCTTCCAACAGCACAGTGAGGAACAGGCCCGATTTCGGGCTGACAGCGTCCGGCTCACTGTCGGAGAGAAGAAGATAGAGAGGCTGGGGCGCACCTACGCCGACGTTGGACACGGCAACGTACTGGCTCTCGTGGGCAGCGAGGGGCATCTGGAGATCGCGGTGCGCGAGGGAAGCGGAGCAGACGAGCTGGGCCTTCAGCCACGCGATCTTGTGGAGCTGCGCTGGTGAACGCGCCTGCGTAAACCCATGACGGGGCTGCGACCCAACGCCTGCGCGAGAGGGAAGACGCAGGCAGCAGGCAAGTCTACTCGTACTTGAGCGCCGCGATTGGATCCAGGGACGCCGCTCGCACCGCCGGATACACCCCCGAAACCACGCCCACCAATGCCGAGAAGACGAGGGCGAAGACGGGTAGCCACAGAGGCGTGTGGACGATAGAAATACTCATGTCGGCGGCGCCAGCTCCGCTCTGAGCCGCCTGCCCCCTCAGATAGATGCCGGCAATCCAGTCGATGGATACTCCAAGGCCCACGCCGAACAGCACCCCCGCGACACCCCCTAGCAGCCCGATCGCTCCAGCCTCGGCCAGAAAGACGGACATCACGTCTCGGTTTGTGGCCCCCACGGCTTTCATCAGCCCGATCTCCCGCGTGCGCTCGTAGATCGCCATCAACATCGTGTTGGCAATGCCGAAGGCAGCCACGACGAGCGCAATGGCTCCGATGCCGCCGAAGACACCCTGGATGATCAGGAAGACTTGGTTGATGCCCTGCAGCGCGCTCCGAGCGGAAAAAGCGAAGAATCCCCGACCGGTAATCTCCCGTTCCACCGCCAAGGCTTGATCGGGGCTGGCAACTTTGACCAACGCCTGGCTGTATCCATCGCGGCCTGGATCGGATTGAGCACCGCTGTACCATCTGTTCAGAGACACCACATCGCTCAAAGCCAGGTACAGCGTGTAATCCCTCTGCCCCCCGGACTCCGCCAGGGTACCGGTCACACGCAGGCGTATGGTTCGTTCCATCGGCCGACCTTCATCCCCCACCTTTGTGAGCACCAGCTGCATCGGCTGCCCCTGGAGATCAGGAGGCTCGACCCCTTCTATGCCCTCCGGTGGCACGCCAGCAGCGACGGGCATACCGCGTGGAAACGGTCCAGCCGCGCGGCCCGTTCGAGGATTGTAGAAGTTCTCGTCGACACGGGCTCCTACTAGCGCTTGCCAGCGTCCCAGCCGTGCCGTTCCACTATCCAGTTCGAGGTCCAACTCATCCACTTGGGAGGGATCGATGCCGACAATCTGTGCGTAGCCCTCCAATCGGTTGAGCTCAAGCCTCGCCGACCCCCTCAGTTGTTCCAGTGGCGTAGCAGCCACCACTCCGGGCAGCTCGCGGAACTCGGCCACGGCCCGGTCGGTCAGCACAGCTTCCTCGCCGGCCCGGCCCAAAGAGGCTCCACCGAAGGACCTGGCAATCGAGCCGGGACTGACAGTGATCTCAGTGAGTTCGCCGATAGAGCCCAAGTCCTGGGTGGCGCTGCGCTGAAGTCCCGCAGCTAGCGAAACCAGCACGATCACGGCAGCTGTGCCGATGATCACCCCAACCGCCGTCATGACAACGCGGGCTTTCCTACGGAGCAGATTGCCCCAGACCAACCTAGTGAGGTCGCCTATCGCCATGCATTCATTCGCGGGTCTGTGCTGCCATGCGTAGCCAGAGCAGTGACCATCTGGCCCCTAGCTTCCCAAACCAAGCAGTGCCCGGAGGAAGCGCCACACGGTCCGAAGCAGGCCAATGTTCCGCTCGTTCGGCCTCGACTCAGGCTCCAGCGTGGGGGTCAGAGGCTGCTCTACCTCGACAGCGAGCGTCTTCGTCACTACCTGGAGTTCCTCAAAGTCATCTAGGTAATGCACGGAAACCACCACGTCGGCCGGTCCTCCCTGCCGGGCGATCCCTGTGGCCTCCAGCGAACCCGCAGTGCCGCCATCCAGAGGTCCCAAATAGAGCGACCCATCCTGGATCTCCAGCTCCTCACTGCTTAGCTCCAATGTGCTGATGTTAACCGTGGTCCGCCCGATGTTGGCCACTTCGACCGGGATGGCGAAAGGTTCGCCGACAGTTGGCTTGCCAACAGTGCGATAGAAGCCGATTTGCAGGTGGGGGCGGCGTCTCACCATGAGGCTGATCAGCTGACTGTCAGTGTGCCGGGTGTCACGCGGGTCGTCCAATGCTAGTTGGACCGGCAGGCTATACGAGCCGGACTCGGCAGAGCCGTCCACCACCAGCCGCTGTGCGACGTCAATCGTCGCGCCGGCCGGCAGACCCGACACGAACTTCACGTTACTCGAGCCGACGGGGGCAAACGGCCCCAGACCGCCATCGGTTTCCCCGCCCAGGGTCACGACGAGTCGCTCAGCATCCCCACCGCCGACGTTGCTCAGCACCAGTGTGAGGGTGAACGTGTCACCCGGAGCCAGGGAGTCAGGCGTGCTGCGATAGCGCTCTATGATCACCTGCGGCCGCTCAGACAGGGTTGTGCTCACGTCCAGCCCCACATCCTGCTGATCCGAGTAGCTCCCGCCCCCGTAGTCACCGTACTCCAGGGCAACGCTCAGTGCACGGTGCCCTGCCTTGGTGACTTCTGCCAGCACCAGCGGGAGAGTCGCTGTCACCTTCTGGTTGGGTCTCACCAACTTCCCAGCCAACACGTTGCTGCCGCCCGCTGGCACGGCCAAGTCAGGCGATGCGACCCCGACTAGAGCATCGGTCGCTGTCCGGTTGCCTCGATTGACCAGGCGCAGGGTCAAGGTGAAGACATCCCCCGGCCCCAGCGTAGTCGGCTCCGTCTCGGCCTCTTCGACCACCAGCTTCGGCCGTCCGCCGAGGCCCACGACCTCGACGGGAATGGATCGCGGGAACTCGTAGTGATTGCCTTCCCAGTCATTGGCGCTCAAATCGACCTGCAGATCATAGATGCCGGAGGACAGACTGCTGGGAGCGCGCATCCGCTGGGTGACGGTGGACGTGTGGTTGATGTGCAGCTGCCACAACAGGTGGCCTGTATCTCCCACCGGCGTGAAGGTGCCGCCGGGGAAGGTGACCGTCGTGTTCTCACCGGCTCGACTGCCGTTGTTGTATACCTCCACAGTCGCCACGAACTCAGATCCCGCCACAACGCGGACCGGCTCTACCGAGTAGTTGAGTATGGAGAGATTGGGCTGACCAGGCACGGCTGTGGGCTTCGGTGTGGGAGCGGACGTGGGGCGCGGCGTAGGCGTGGCAGCGACGATCGTCAGCGCGGAAGGCAGAGTCGCCGCCAGGGTCTCTTCGCTCACCTGCACGTCATAGGTACCTGGCGGGATCCCTGATGGCACGACGGCCTTCAGCTTCGTCCCATCGACGAAGGTGGTCTCGAGCAACCCGTGGCCGACCAAACGGGCCACGGTGGCCGTGGTGAAGTCGGCCCCGTAGATGCTCAGCGTGCCACCCTGTCCGCTGATCATTGTGTCCGGCTCGATGCTTGTGAGCGCGATGGAAGACGGCCTCGCAGCAACACCATTTGCCAACAGAAGCAATGTCACGATGAAGGCGGCGATGGCCGAAGCGATTCTCTTGCCCATGTGCCCTCCGATGGAAGTAGATCCCACATTGAGCCCTTCGTCCAGAAGGGGAAGCAATCCCCCACCGATCGTGGAGAGTCTCACGTGGCGCGAGCAGAATGTAGCGGGGCGGAATCATTGTATCACGGGCCGCGGCGTGGACAAGGGGGCACGTGCGGCCGCCCTTGCTTGCCCGCTCTTGTCTCACAGCGGTGCCGACCCACTCACGACCCTCCCATCCAGCAAGTGTATGCTTCGTCTGACGAAGTCCATGACCGTTGGGTCGTGCGAGACGACCACGATAGTGCGTCCCTGCTCTCGATTGAGTCGCTCCAACACCTCCATCACCTCGGCGCCGGTATGACTGTCTAGATTGCCCGTCGGCTCGTCGGCCAGGATGATGGCCGGATCGTTTGCCAAGGCGCGGGCAATGGCAACCCGCTGCTGCTCCCCGCCGGAGAGTTCGGTCGGCCGATGATCCATACGTTCTGCCAGGCCCACCGCGTCCAGCAAGTGCTGTGCCCGCTCTTGACGGCGCGTCGGAGGAACGCGTGCGAAGAACATGGGGAAGGCGACGTTCTGCAGGGCGGTCATTGTCGCTAAGAGGTTGAAGGACTGAAAGACGAATCCCACCTGCTTGCGCCGGTACTCGGCCAGTCCATTCTCGTCCAGCGCTGTGATATCCCGGTCTGCGACTCGGATCCGGCCGGCCGTGGGTCGGTCGAGACCGCCAATTAGATTAAGCAACGTCGACTTGCCCGAACCAGAGGGGCCTATGACGCTCAAGAACTCTCCCTCGGCCACGGAGATGCCCACCCCATCCAAGGCGTGCACCGTGGTGTGGCCCATCTGGAAGTCTCGATGGAGGTCCTCGGCGAGAATGAGGGAGGCTTGATCGAGCATAGAGTCTCGTTTGGTGTCAGGTGGCGCAGATCCGCCTAATGGTCGGCCAGCTGGAGACTCTCAGCGAAAAGCGATCAGGCGCCGACAAAGGCGCGCTGCGCCACAAAGACCCCCGCGAGCGATGGGATTAGGACCAGTAAGGTAATCAGCGCCCAGCCGGCCAGGGTAAGCAGCACGCTCTTGCGGCGAGACAGCTTAGTGGTGACTGACACGCCGACGACCAGCAGCACCAGACTCCAAATCAGGAACAGGTCAACGCGGGAGAGAAATGCTGTCGTGAGCGCGCGGCCCAGGTCGGGCGCACCCGTGAAAACGTCGCTGGGCGCATCCTGGATCAGACCAGAGAGTCCTGGTCTCTTGATCAGCTCTCCGCTGACCAAGATGTAAACCGTCTGAGCGAGACCGCGCAGCGCATAGGGGAACCTGGCCCATCCCACGATGGGGAACATCTGCTCGAAGGTGCCGCGCCCGCCCAGCATGATGCTTCCTAGGTAGAGGATTCCCGCCCAAGCCAGCCAGCCCACCCCGTGCCCAATCACAGTGCCTATCGCCGGGAAGACAGCGGTGAAGAACGGAGAAGACGCCGCATCGTATGCCCGCTGCATATACTCTTCGGAGAACTGCTCTCGCACCTCATCCGGCATCTCCTCATCCAGACTCCTAATTGCCTCGCGCGCGCTAATCGGAGCAGCAACTGCGATGGGCAGTACCACAAGCAGTACAGTCAACAGAGCTGGCAGCCACCAACTCCTCCTTTGACCTTCCTTCACAGTCATCAATGTCTGGCGGGGTCGCACGACGATGCCAATCAGTAGGCGGGGCAACCCTCCCCTGCGAGGCGAGACGACTCCTGATTCAGCCATGTTCAGCTTCCTCCTGGCCTTAAGAAGCTTATGGATTCTCGGCTCGGACTGCCTGATCTGCACGGGTTACCGGCACCCTGCCTCGGGCTGGACAAGACCCTGTGTAGGACAACCTTGATGGAACGCCGGATTCAGCCACTAAGGATCTGGATGCGGTCCTGCACCGAGGGGTGCGTGCTGAACACCGATCGACGTTCAAGTGGTGTCGGATTCAGCGTTGCCATTTTCTTCAAGACGGACATCATCACTCTTGATCCAGCCACCCCGGCTGCCTCCAGGCCGGCTTCGGTCTCGTCGTGGCGCTTCGTCCAACATGGAAAGGGGCGACGTACAGCGGAAGGTGCCACAACAATCCCGACCGCATATGCAAGAATGCCACGAGTAGCGCCTCCACAACAGCGGTCTGTCAGCACGCCCGCAAGGGCACTCAGCTATTGTACCAGGCATCTCTATCCCAACAAGACACGGTGGGACAATGCCCGCAAGCTGAAGGGTCCTGCAGGGGCCAACGTGCGTGTCAGGAGGAACCAAGATTCCTCGACCGGCAGCACGATGGCTAATCAGGGCCGCGCCCGCTGAGGGCGAGCATTGGTCGAGCTGGCACTCCGAGGCAAATCAATGCCCCGACTGGAATGGTGACTCGTTCCGTCATCGGATTGGAGCATAGGATCCCGGGGAAGAGGCGGGGCCTTTCCTTGGGAGCAACGCGGTCCGGCGCCCAGATGATGCCAACTCGGTCGAGTAGGGGATGACAATGCCAGAGATGCCCGTTGCCCAGCCGCTTCGGAAGATATTCAAGGTGGACAGATTGCTCTTCGCGAAGCGGTCTGCCGTGTTCGAGAGCGCGAAGATACGCCTCAGCGCTCCCGTGATCACGGCGACTGGAGCAAATGCTCAAGCTGCAAGCCGGAGAAAAGCTCAGACTCTTCGCAAACGTCACCGCCGATCCTCTGTCACCCGGTAGCCTCGCCCCCATACGGTTTCGATCTTCTCCTCTCCTACCTTTGCCCTGAGATTGCTCACCGTTCGCCGGATCAAAGGTCTGTCGGGTGAGCCTGAGAAACCCCAGACCTCTCGCCAAAGCTCTTGGTAGGTCGTTGTGCGACCGCGACGACGGACCAGAAACATCAGTAGCTTAGTCTCGGTCGGCGTGAGCGCGATCATCTCGTCTTCCAGGTAGGCCTCTTCGTCTCTCAAGTCTACAGTCAGAGCGCCTATCCGCACCTGCGAACTCTGCTGACCTGCGGAACACGCCTTCTCTACCACTTCCAGCAACGGCCGCAGCCCGACTGGCTTCGTCAAGTAGTAAAAGGCTCCCCGGTGCATCTCCTCCACGGCCACATCTACTCGGTCAACTGCAGTCACAAAGATGACAGTCACACCTGGGTGCCATTCGCTCAGACGGGCAGCAACCTGCCGCCCCGAAATATCAGGCAGCATAATGTCCACCAGGGCCAGGTCCGGCGAACAGTCATGGGCTAGCTCGGCTGCTTCCTTGCCGCTCCTGGCAGCTCGCACCTTGCATCCATGATGACTCAAGAAGTCAGCATAAATGGTCCTGGTATCTTCGTCGTCCTCTACAATGAGAACCCTCGGACTGTGTGCCCGGAGCACCTCGCTCCGTTTGTGTCCCTCCATGACACCTCCTCGGTGACCTGTGCACCTAGGTCTTCATAGCACCGCCTGGCGATTGCGGGATCGACTCACGAGCCGTCTGCGTGGACAGGGAGATTATCGGCTTCGGGTTGTGGTGGGTGAGGGCGTCCGTCACGTCTGGTCAGCCACTGCAGGGCGGATCCATCCACTGCGGTTCGTCAGCAGCTGCGAGGGGCCACATATCGTCGGATCGCCCGATAATGGCTTAGTCCCCACACCATCCGTCGTCAGCAAGCTTTCGGAGTCTCGAGGCTGTACCCGGACGAAGCCCCTCCCTCGGGCCTCCACAGCTCTCGGGCATCCTTCTGCTGAGTCCCAGTGTCTGCCCAGGGACACCTGGCGCTAGCGAAACGCTCTATGGAAGTTAGTCACGCGTAGAGCAGCGCGTCGACGTGGGCAGACGCCAGTTGGACAAGATCCCTGACTCTGCCTCGGAGGCGCCACAGACATAACGGATGAGCCACCAACGAGCAAGAACCACGCTTCGCAGTCCGTTCTTTCGCCGCGCCGAAGCCATCTGCGCACCCACACAGCTCGCAAAGTCAAGCATCGACTAACTGCAATTGATCTCGGATTGCACCAAGCACACTGGGGACCTCAGCGCACGGCAAGCGGGTCAAGTGGAAGGATTCCGACGGACGCAGCAGTGCGCTTTCCAGGTCTCGTCCTCGCACAGGCCCGCGACACCAAGGCGAGGATTCGCTTACGCGCCTAGCCGGCGACGTGCTTGCCACCCGGATCAGTCAAAGTCCAGCGACCAAGGAGACGCCGGGGCACACGCTCCGTTGTCACGGCTTCAGGAGGTCTGCACGCTGCCCCGGTCTCAGCGTACCACCGGCCTCTAAACGCGCCTCTAAACACGCGGGCTCAGAAAGCGTGTGAAATCTGGCGATAATCGTGAATCTTGGACGCCTATGAGACTTGACGAGGAGTGAAGTGTGAAAAAAACGTGAACAACGGCGATTTGGAGGCGGTGACGAGTCCGAAGCCCTCAGTGTCAGACAAGGCGCCGTCAGCTCCCCTGTCACGCTGGAGACATGCCCGCGTCTCGTTTCGCGACTAGTCGCCTAGTAGAAGATTCTCCGCTCAGGCGATTGACAGTGCGAGGGCTATGCCGCTAGCCACACGCCCCAGACGCGCCCTCCTTTCTCAGGGATCTTAGCACTCGCTCCGGCGTCAGCGGCAGCTTGTCAATCCACACTCCGGTTGCATCGTGCACCGCAGCAACGAGTGCAGGTGCCAGCGGGATGAAGGGCATCTCGCCCATTCCTCGTGCACCCCACGGGCCGCGCGGATCCGGCTCCTCCACAAGGATCGACTCGACGACCCTTGGGACATCGGCG
>JASFVD010000061.1:0-9110 GCA_050050015.1 Anaerolineae bacterium
GGCCATCGCCTTCGTCGTGGCACAGTAGACCCCCTTCTGATTCCCCTGAAACGATGAACGGGTCGAAGCTCGTGTCGCCGGGGCCACCCGCTTGTCCGGCGATGGGCTACGTGGTAGACTTGACGCGGCTCAGGTGACGAGAGCTCCGTCTCTGCCGCGTCGGCAACAACAGTTGTATTCGGTCGGAATGGAGACCATGAATCGGGGCAGCGATTTCTGCGCGTGAGCGCGTGGCAGAATCATTATCTCGAACGGGAGAGAGCGTCTACGCGTTACCGAACCTAGCCAGGGCTCCGTCGACTGCGCCGACGCAATCTACTGATGAGAAGGGAAGGGACCTTGCACAATGACAGGTAAGAGAGGTCGTGTCTTTTCCGGGGCCCGGCCCACCGGGCGCCAGCACTTGGGCAATTATCTGGGCGCCATCCGAAACTACGTAGCGCTACAAGACGACTACGACTGTGTCTACTGCATCGTCGACTTGCATGCCTTGACCACGCTGGAAGACACCAGCAAATTACGCGAGTGGACGTACGAGATGGCCCTCGACTGGCTGGCTGCCGGTATTGACCCCGAGGAACGAGACACGATTCTGTTTGTCCAGTCTCACGTGCCGCAGGTGACCGAGTTGCACACCTTGCTCTCGATGGTGACGCCTCTAGGGCGTCTGACGCGTCTGCCGACCTTCAAGGAGAAGGTGCGTCAGCAACCTGAGAATGTGAACTACGGCCTCGTGGGGTATCCGGTTCTCATGGCGGCGGACATCACGCTCTACAAGGCGGATACGGTGCCCGTCGGCGTGGATCAAGCACCTCACCTGGAGTTCACGCGTGATATCGTGCGACGCTTCAACCATCGTTATGGCGATGTGCTGATCGAGCCGGAGGCAAAATACACTGACTTTCCGAAGGTCTTGGGGCTTGATGGCGAGAACAAGATGAGCAAGTCTCTCAATAATCACATCGAGATTTCGGCGCTACCCGAGGAGATAGAGGAACGCGTGGTGTCGATGGTCACCGATCCCCAGCGCCGACGTCTCTCCGATCCTGGGCGCCCGGAGGTGTGCAACGTATTCACGCTCCACGGGGTATTCTCTCGCGACGCAGTGGACCAGATAGAAGTCGACTGCCGCAACGCGAACACCGGATGCGTTCAGTGCAAGAAGCTCTTTGCCAAGAACCTGGCCGACTACTTCGCGCCCTTCCGTGAGAGACGTTCCGAGCTGGCGTCGGACCCGGACCGTGTGTGGCGGATTCTGAGGCAAGGCGCCCGGAGTGCCTCGGGCATAGCCTGCGGTGTCTTGGCCGAGGTCCGCGACGCAATCCAGCTCCCATAGTCAATGAGGCTGGGCTGCAGGCAGTGAAAGGTCCATAGGCAAGAAGATGGCGGACAAGGCGACATCCCTAGCTGACCTGCGCGACAGGGTTGCGCAGTTCGTGGCCGAGCGGGACTGGGAAAGATTCCATTCGCCGGGGAACCTGAGCCAGGCGATCACCGTTGAAGCCGCCGAACTCTTGGAGCAGTTTCTTTGGCTCACGAGCGACCAAGCGACTAGTGTGGTGAACGACGGCTCTGGCCGGACGGCCGTCGTCGACGAGCTGGCGGACGTGATCATCTACGCCCTTAGCCTGGCCAATGCGTTGGACGTCGACGTAAGCGAAGCAGTGCTGGAGAAACTGGAGACAAACGAGCGTCGGTTCCCAGCGGATGTCTGGCGCGGGCGGGCGCGAGACGACGGTGTCGCGTGAGGTCGACAACGTCGAGGGGCGATTTGAGATATGAGGAGAAAGCATGCGAGCGCTAGTGCAGCGAGTCAGTGAGTCCTCCGTTAGGGTCGAAGGTGACACTGTCGGATCCATCGACCAGGGCGTAATGGTACTGGTTGGTGTCACGCACGGTGACACGGAGGAAGAGGCCGACTGGCTGGCGCGAAAGATCGCCGGCCTGCGCATCTTCGAGGACGAGGACGGCAAGATGAACGTCGGGCTGCTCGATGCGGGAGGAGAAGCCCTCGTCGTCTCGCAGTTTACCCTGTACGCCGATGCTAGCAAGGGCCGTCGCCCCAGCTTTGTCGACGCTGCGCCACCTAATGTGGCTGAGCCGCTAGTGGCCTACTTTGCCGAGGCCCTCCGGAAACGGAGGGTACCGGTTCAAGAGGGGACCTTCGGGGCTATGATGATGGTTGAGATACACAACGATGGCCCAGTGACGATCATGCTGGAGCGGTGAGGGTCTCTGTATGCCAGAGCTCCGGAAGGACCCGGTCTTGGGCCGTTGGGTGATCATCGCCACGGAACGAGGAAGGCGGCCATCCGATTTCGAGGCAAGGCAAAGGGAGAGCCGTGGCCAGTCGTGCCCTTTCTGTGAGGGTCGTGAGCGGGAGACTCCACCCGAAGTGTACGCTGTTCGCGAGGAAGGCTCGGCCCCAAACTCCCCCGGCTGGCATGTGCGCGTGATCGCTAACAAGTACCCGGCGCTCAACGAGGAGGGAAGACTTAACCGGCAGGGCGTCGGGATGTGCGACATGGCGAACGGCATCGGCGTTCACGAAGTGATCGTCGAGACCCCTCACCACGACCGGGACACAGCGGACCTTTCAGCGGAGCAGAACAGCGCGGTCCTTGGAGCATACCGCCAGCGAATCGTTGCGCTGAGAGAGGACAAGCGTCTCAAGTACGTGCTGATTTTCAAAAATCAAGGGCGGAGTGCTGGAGCCTCCTTGCAGCACGCGCACTCCCAGCTCATCGCCACGCCGATCACGCCGAAGCGCGTGAAGGAAAAGCTTGACGGAGCAAAGCGCTACTTCGACTACAAGCATCGCTGCGTCTTCTGCGACTACATCAAGCAGGAAACGGAGCTCTTTGGCCATCGCCTGGTGGAGGACACCGACCATTTCGTCGCGCTGTCGCCCTTTGCCGCTCGTTTCCCCTTCGAGACCTGGATCCTGCCCAAACGACACATGCTGGACTTCTCGCTCGTGGAGCGGCACGAGATGGACAATCTGGGCCATCTGCTGAAATTGATCTTGATGAAGCTCCGTCGAGCATTGAGCGATCCTCCCTTCAACTACGTGCTCCATCAGGCGCCCTATCGCCGGCCCCGCGGTGGGTACTGGACGACGATCGAGGAGGATTACCACTGGCACATCGAGTTGATTCCCCGCCTCACTCGGATGGCAGGATTCGAATGGGGCTCAGGTTTCTACATCAATCCTACCGCGCCCGAAGCAGCCGCCAGAGTCCTCCGAGACACGGAGGTGTAGCGACCGGCGGGCCGCCAGCCTGGCCTCAGGATGAGCGATATCTCCTACACAGCGGTCCCGTCGAGCTTTGGAGAGCTGACTATCGTCTGGCGGGAGACCGAATGCGTGCTCAGCGTGCTTCACGTGTATCTGTCTGGACCTGGAACATCGGCGATCGATCGTGCGTTGGGCGGTTTCCCCGGAGCCAGCCTATCATCGAGCGCCGAGATAGAAGGATTGGCCGACGGGATCCGCCGATTCCTCAGCGGTCAGGATGTCGCATTCGATCTGAGTATCCTCGCCCTTGAGCGGTGTTCCGAGTACCAGGCGACCGTCCAACGGGCGGAGTCCCGCATCCCGCGAGGTTACGTAAGCACCTACGGGAGGATCGCCAGGAGTATTTGGAGGTCCAAAGGAGCCCGTGCCGTAGGCGGGGCTTTGGCCTGCAATCCTTCTGCGACTGCTGTCCCGTGCCACCGGGCCATCCGCTCAGACGGTCAGCTAGGGGGCTATCAGGGGGGTCTAGAAATGAAGCGAGCTCTCCTCGAGATGGAAGGGATTGCGATCTCCCCTGCAGGCAGGGTGCTGGCGGAGCACTATTACTACTGACGTCGGGCCGCACCGTCCTCATCACCGAACCTGTGGGCAGTGAAGACCCAGTGTGCCCTTGCGGCTTCCACCACCACGTCGTGTGCTAGGGCCAAGATCATTGTGGAGACTTCGGTGCCGAACCAGTTCCTGGGGGGCCAACGGAACAGGAAGAGCGCTCCCATTGTTCGCGCTGATCTCGCCCGCGCATTCCAGCCCATCACGTATTGACTGCGCAAGAGACGCAGGCCACGTCTTATCAGAGCAGATGGCTCAGCTTCCCTTTCAACACCTGTTTGGGTTGGGCGCCCGTCACCCGATCGACCTCTTCTCCGTCTCGAAAGAAGATCAACGTTGGGATGCTCATCACACTGTACCGGCGTGCCGTGGCTTGATTAGCATCGACGTCGAGCTTCGCCACCAAGGCGCGTCCGGCAAACTCCCGCGCCAACTCCTCTATTTGCGGCGCAACCGTTCGACAAGGCCCGCACCAGGATGCCCAGAAGTCTACCAGGACCGGAACTTCGGCGTTGAGCACTACATGCTCGAACGAGACATCCGTTACGGCCACAGGATGCTCGTGGCTGGCGGCTCCTGCCTGTCCCTGCTGCTTCCTCGCGGCGGCCGGCCTAGGTCCACGTTCCAGCAAGTAGTCGACCCAAGGGCGCAACGATGCCAGGCTCGGCAAGCCTCTGGCTCGCGCCACCAGCGCTCCACAGCGGAAGAAGAGAAACTGGGGGAGGCGGTCCACGTTGTAGCGATCCCTCGCCTTCGGTGCGTCGCCTGCGTCGAGCTTGACCACAAGCGCCTCGCCGGCATAGGTCTCGGCTGCCCGGTCGAGGACAGGGTCCAGTTCTTCTCTAGATGTGTCGGCTGGAGACCAGAACACGGCGATGACTGGAAGTTGAGCCTGCAGTACAGCTCGCTGGAAGCTGGCGTCAGTAGCGTTGATTGGGGCATCGAATCTCATACTTGGATCTCCTATTCAGGGCGGCAACGGCATTATAGATGTTCCCATTGCCACTGTCCAGTCAGGCCGGCCGGCTCACACGGTCCTGGGAACAGGTGCTCGTGAAGAACTCACCCAGTTCAGCATCCAGATTACCGTCAAGACGCTCGCTCTCCTGCCGTTCGACGAGCCGGGCAGAGAGACTCCGAGGCGATTTCAAGATCGGCCTGCGACGTCTCTCTCGTGTGTCCTGAGAATCTGGTTTCCTTGATTGAGGAGGTCTTTCGTGTTATCATGCTCCTGCGTGGATACGAATTGCGACCGAGACTAGACAGGATGACGACATGTACCCTGACAGCGAAATCCTCTTTGCGCCTCACTGCATTCCGGAGCTTCGCGATCTGAGAGGCCGCGAGTGGGCCGAGCTGGTGGATCAGATCGGCTTGCTTCCAGACGGTCATTTAGATGTCCTCGGCTTCTCCCTGCTGATCATCGAGCTTTCCAGCTGTCTTACGTGCGATCTAGATAGCTATCGCGCGACCTTAGGTTGCTGTACGTGCGCCAAACGCTCGGTCTCCGGCTTCAAAGAGGATGATCGGGCGCTGATTGCTCTCTTTGGGGAGAAGCGTCGTGAGGTCCGAGCGTACCTTGAGTCGGATGACGTACCGCGTCCAATTGCCTCTCTGGCGCAGTGCGCGGATGCGTAGACCGGCAGGTGCGAGTCTACGTTACCGCCGGTCCTAAGCCCCCTTGACCCCATAATGCGATCCAGACGCCGCCAGGCGTGGAGATTCCTGCTCGCTGCCTCTATGCTGGGGTTGCTGGTTTTGACTGCCTGCCGCTTCTCCGTCCGCGAATGGATGTACGAGCGGACAGGGGAGGAGAAGGTTCCGGGACAGCTTCGCGGAATCGCTCAGTGGGGGACTGATTTCCTCCATCCAAGGCCCGAAACGGCTCCCAATGTGGCGATACGCCATACAGGAGTCAACCCCCTTGGCATAAACGTCTTCTTGAACCAAGAAGTGGAGGTGGAGAAGAGAGGTAAGTCTCTCCAGATGATAGCGGATGCAGGCTTCGCGTGGATCCGGCAGGAGTTTCCATGGGAGGACATTGAGATTCACGGCAAGGGGAATTTCGTCGATCGCCGCAATGATCTTGATGGTGACGGTCAGGTGGATCCAGTCGATGCCTGGGCCAAGTACGACAATATCGTGGAGCTGGCTCAGGAGCACGATCTGGACGTCATCGCCCGGCTTAGCAACCCGCCGGCCTGGACCCGTGCGTTGACCGACACGGTGGGGGCCTACGCCCCGCCCGACGACCTGAGCGATTGGGGCGACTACGTGCACGCCGTCGTCTCCCGCTACGGCGGCAGCATCCGCTACTACCAGCTGTGGAACGAGCCGAACGTCTACCCGGAGTGGGGCGAGCAACCGGTCGATCCCGAAGCGTACACCGAGCTTCTCTGCGAGGGCTACCGTCGCGCGAAAGAGGCTGACCCGGAAGCGGTCATCATCAGCGGAGCCCTAGCCCCGACCGTCGATCTCCATCCCGGCCCCGAGCCCGGGCGCGGCATGAACGATTTCGTCTTCCTCCAGCGGATGTACGACGCCGGCGCTGGGGAATGCTTCGACATCCTCTCGGTGAATGACTACATGCTTTGGTCCGGCCCCACCGATCGGCGGCTGCGGCCTCTCAACGTCAACTTCTCCCGGCCTCGGTACATTCGCGACATCATGGTCGCCAACGGCGATGCCGACAAGTCGATCTGGATCGGGGAGATGAACTCAAACGCTGTTCCAAACGATCCTGGCATCGTCGGCCTGGGTGACTACGGTCAGGTGACCCTCGAGGAGCAGGCTCGCTACGCTCCCCTAGCCTATCAGCGCATCATAGAGGAATGGCCCTGGGTTGGCGTGGCCAACTTCTGGTTCTTCAAGCGGCCGGATGACCGCGAACGGAATCAGGCGATGTACTACTTCCGGATGGTCGAGCCCGACTTCACACCCTTGCCGGTGTATGGCGCGATGAAGACGTACGCAACGGATCTCTCCCCCAGCCTCTATCCAGGGAGGCATCAGGAGGGGCACTGGGCCTTGGAGTACGAAGGGGCATGGGAGGTCGGCAGAAGTGAGGGTGAGGACCGTGCGCGGTACCGGCGTGCCACGTCGACGGGCGCTGCGCTTCGCTTTGCCTTTGAAGGGGTCGCGCTTACGGTGGTGCCGGGCCCAGGACGGGGAGAAGTGGAGGTGCGCATCGACAATGAAGCCGCTCGTCGTGTGTCCCTCGATGGTGAGCCTGTCCAGTTGATGACAGGCTGGCGTAAGAGGCGGCATGACGTTGTGCTCAGTCTTGCGGATGGTGAGCTCAGTGTGGACGCGCTAGTCGTGATGGCGCCTTGGCGACCGTCTCGGGCCGTCATTCTGTCAGCGGTCGGAACCGTTCTTGTCTTGACCTGGCTCTCGATGTGCGTCTTACGCCGGCGATGAGGCCCATGCAGCGCGTCTCGTCAGAGGGTGAATCCGGACTCCTAGAAGACTCACATCTGGTCTTTGGCCTGCTGTTGGTCGTTCTTGTCATTGCCGCTGCTCTGCTGCGTTTCTACCGCCTTGACGCCCAATCCTTCTGGAACGATGAGGGCAACTCGGCGCGCATCGCAGAACGCCCCCTCGGTCTGATCGTGGAGGGTGCTGCAGGCGACATCCACCCCCCGGGTTACTACCTGCTCCTGCATGGGTGGCGCGGTCTGTTCGGACCGAGCGAGTCTTCCTTGCGCGCCCTCTCCGGGGTGGCGGGGTTGGTCTTGGTGATCTTCACTTGCTTGCTGGGCTGTCGCCTTCTCGGAAGGCCCACGGGCCTGATAGCAGCTGCCTTGAGTGCCGTGTCGCCTTTTGCCGTCTACTACTCGCAGGAGGCGCGAATGTATGCGCTCCTGGGCGCTCTCTCCGCTGCCTCGACGTACATTGCTCTCTGCACTTGGGACCGTTTGGACTCCGCATCCCCGGACGGGATCAATGCTTCGGGGCTGTCTTCTGTAGTGCTCTATGCCCTGGTCAACGTCGCGGGTCTATACACGCACTACGCCTTTGTCTTCGTTCTGGTCGCGCACAATGTAGTCTTTGGCCTGCGGTGGATTGAAGGCGCGTTGCACTCTGGGTCGCAGCGGCGGGAACTGCTTGCGTGGCTGGGAGCTCAGGTAGGCGTCTGTCTGCTATACCTGCCGTGGCTGCCGGCCGCGTTGAACGCCGCTGGAAGGTCGTCGGCCGGCGGAGAGTACAAGGTGGGATTGGCTCTTCTCGATGTCCTGCGAGTTCTAGTCGTTGGGACGACCCAGCCGGCTGGCGAAGCTCAGGGCGCAATGGCAGCGGCGCTAGGGTTACTGGGCACTGGTCTTCTGTCCCCTGCAACCGGGCAGAGGCGGATGCGCAAGGAGCGGTCGGGCTGGCGGGGCCCGGCAAGTCTTGCGATCTACGTTGCCGTTCCGCTGGGTTTCTTCTTCGGACTTGATCTCTACAAACCAGCCTGGCTCAAGTTTCTGGTCGTTCTTCTGGCGCCATTCCACGTTCTCGTGGCGAGCGGTGTTCTCAACATCGCGTCAGTTGTGGCCAGCGTGTCTGGCTTCAAGCGGTCTCGCCGCCGGGCCATCCGTGCTTTCGTAATCGGTGTCGGCATTGTAGCTCTGTCTGGCCTTATATATCCTTCCTTGCACAACCTCTACTTCGACGAAGCCTATGCCAGGGATGACTATCGACAGATTGCGGCCGACATCCGCAACATGCGGCAGCGCAGTGACGCCATCGTGCTCAATGCTCCCAATCAGTGGGAGGTGTTCACCTACTACTACCCGGATCGAGACGTCTACCCGGCTCCATATCACCCCGGACCAGGCAAGGCTTCCGCGTTCCTGGACCCACTGCTCGATGATTACGAGCGGCTCTTCGTCCTCTACTGGGGGGATGCAGAGTCTGATCCAAGAAAGCGCCTGGAATCGTGGCTGGCTGACCACGCCTACAAGACTGACGACAGATGGTATGGTGACGTTCGTCTGGCAATGTACCGCGCTGCGGACCTGCCGCAGGAGCCAGACACAACCGTCGACGCGCGCTTCGGCGAGCAGATCGCGCTGCGCGGATACAGTCTGGCGGACAATCACATTGCAGCCGGCGACGTCATCGCGCTCACGCTCTTCTGGGAGGCGCTGGGCGACATCGAAGAGCCGTACAAGGTGAGCGTGCAGATGCTTGATCTCGAGGGGAGGTTGGTGAGTCAGATGGATACCGTCCCTGGCGATGGTCTGGCACCAACGACATCGTGGCGTCGCGGCGACACACT
>JASFVD010000062.1:0-9008 GCA_050050015.1 Anaerolineae bacterium
GTGGTGCGAGAGGCGGCGGTCAAGGTCATCGGACCTCAGCACGTTGCATCCGGCGAGCGCACGATGGGAAGCGAAGACGCCGCCTATTTCACGCAGGAAGTGCCTGGATGCTATTTCTTCATCGGCTCCGCCAACGCTGAGCGAGGCCTCGACGCCCCCCACCACAACCCCCACTTTGACTTCGACGAGGACGCCCTGGTCATTGGCACGGCGGTGATTGCCCAGGCAATCGTGCACTATCTATGAGTAGAGACAATGGCGGGATGTCCCAGACGCGTGCGGGGCCTCTCCAGTGGCGTGCTGGGACCGGATGGCTAGTCTTGGCTGGCGGCGGCTCGTGGCGAGAGAATGAGACGGGCGACGTGGATGCAGCCGTCTTGGGCTGGGCCGACCTGGATCGCCCAATGGCCGTGGTGCCGGCGGCCGGGAGTTCGACGGTCAACGCCGAGGCACTGCTCGACTACTATGCCGATTTGGGTGGTCCGCATGGCTACGTCGTGCCCATCTTTGACGCCGCCGGCGCCCAGCTTCAGGACAATTGCGACCTTCTCGAGGAAGCCGGCTTGATCTATATTGCCGACGGGCCAGAGCTCGTAGGCCTCGTTCGGGCGCTGCGAACGAGCCCTGCGATGGAGGCCTCGACCAGAGCTTTCGAAAGCGGCGCGGTAATCATCGGCATGGGTGCGGGAGCTGCCGCTCTGGGTGCGTGGGTTGCTGAGCCCGCAGACCGTGACAGCGATATGACGCGTGCTGAGCCTGGACTGGCGTGGCTGAACAACATCATCCTCGCCCCACACTTCGAGGGTACGGAGGACGCCCACCGCCTGCGCCACCTGCTGAGTCTGAAACCAAACTGTCTGGGAATGGGCATACCCGATCGGGTAGCACTAGGTCTCGGGCCGTGTGGTGAAGTGGAGAACGTCGGGTCAGGGCAGGTCACGGTCGTGGTCAGTGGCCTGGAGGTGGAAGTCTGAACGATGCCCGGAAAAGAGACATCATCCTTCCTCGAGCTCCTTGAGAACAAGGTCGACATAACACAGGTCCCATTCAGTGATCGCGGGTCGCGTCTCTTGGTGTATCAAGTGCCGGGCCAGAGCCGACTGCTGGTGAAACTGGCGGAGCGTCTGACGCAGCTTCAACCGGGCCTGGACACGTACCGTCATCGCCCTCCGTTCATCCATAGCTTCTCCCTCGTGGACGAAGCGGGTGAGCAACTGGACTTCCAGGAGGTTGTCACTCACCCTCACGCCTTACGGTTCCGGACACGGCTGGGCGACTTTGGCCTCGTATTCCAGGACGAGCGCGTCCTCGCGCTCGGTGTCCCGCCCGAGGTAACAGCAGGTCTTCGTTTCCACGTCTCCCCACAATTCTGGGAGGAGACTGAGAGTGGCGGTGTGTTCAAGGCCGTTCGCAACTTGGCCTACGCCAGCAACGATCGGTGCGTCCGCAACAAGATCACGCCCAGGGCGGGCGGATATGTGGTGGACTTCGTGGTCGAATCTGGAGCGGACTGCTCCATCACCATAGCCATCGGTGGCAGCCTCGACCTTCAGCAGAAGGTGCGGCCTTTCTCCTCCGCCTACTCCGATGCAGAGGCGCGATGGCGCCGGTGGTTCGCGCGAGTGCCTCAGGTATCGGAACAGTATCGCGAAATGTACGCATACGCGTGGTGGGTCATGGCCAGCAACCTGATCAGCCCCCAAGGCAGCGTGACGTACGAGGCGATGACGCCCTCAAAGATGAACTACATCGGACTCTGGCTGTGGGACAGCGCTCTCCACGCTCTGGCCTATCGGCACGTCGACCCGGAGCTAGCTCGTGATCAGATTCGCGCGATGATTGCCCACCAGCTCTCGGACGGGATGATGCCCGACGCAGTCTACGACGAGGGCGTGGTTGCCGAGATCGATCATCCTATCCGTGCGGAGGTCACGAAGCCACCGATCCTCGCCTGGGCGGCGCTTAAGCTGCACGAGAGTGATCCTAACGTGGACTTCCTTAGGGAGATCTATGTGCCCCTGGTACGCTGGAATGCCTGGTGGTTCAGCATGAACGATGATGATGTCGACGGCCTGGCGCAGTACAACCATCCCTACTCTTCAGGCCTGGACGACAGCCCGCTATGGGACCATGGGATGCCGGTCGAGCCGCCCGATCTGAACACGTACCTCTGTGTACAGATGGGATCGTTGGCTATGATCGCAGAGGCGCTTGGGATGGACGCCGAGGCCGGCATGTGGCGCCGTCGCGCAGAGGCCATCGTCAGGCGCATGTTGGAGGACTTCTGGGATGAGGAAGCCGGGCTCTTCTGGGCGCTACACGACGAGGAGCCCATTCCCGTGGTGACCCCATTCAACCTGTACCCATTGTGGACCGGGCAGCTGCCCGAAGCGATCTGTGATCGGCTGATCGATCATCTCACGGATCTCGAGGTGTTCTGGGATGACTACATCATCCCTACGGTGTCGCGCAGCGACCCGCACTTCGAACCCGAGACGATGTGGCGTGGTCCTGTGTGGGTCAACATCAACTACTTCTTCGTCGAGGCTCTGCATCAGGTTGGGCGACATAACCTGGCTCGCACCCTTCGGGACAAGACGTTGCAGCTTGTGATGCGGCATCCCAGCATATACGAGTACTACAGCGCCGAGACCGGCGCGCGCCCCAAAGAGGCCGCTGACATCTTTGGTTGGACTGCAGCGGTCTTCATTGATCTAGCGATCCAGGCCAGTCGCGAGGAGGGAGGTGAGGGATGATCAGCGGGGACAGATCCGAGTTCAGCAGCATTTCGCGTGAGATCGACCGGAGCGTCCGGGAGATGCGGCGGGGCTGCGCCCAATTGCAGTCTGACTTCTTCGCAAATCGAGCATTGATCATTGCAGCGAACCGCGGACCGGTTACCTTCGAACAGGACGAAGAAGGCCAGTTGAGTTACCAGCGCGGCGAGGGCGGACTCGTCACGGCCCTGCTAGGGATGTGTCGCTACACCAGTGCCAGATGGATCTCCTGCGCCCAGACGGAAGCCGACGCCGAATGGCGGTCTGGTGAGGTTCGACTGGGAGCGGAAGATAGCGCCCTGCGAGTCCAGTTTCTGACGCCCGATCCTTCGGCGTACGACGATTACTACGGTGTCATCGCAAACCCGCTCCTCTGGTTTCTCCAGCACTCGATGTGGGACGTGGTGACGTCGCCCATCATCGATCGTGCAACCTGGCAGGCCTGGAATGAGGGTTATGTGACGGTGAACGAGCGCTTTGCGGAGGCGATTGCCCAGAACGCCAGGGCGACAGACCGGCCTACGCTCGTCATGCTCCAAGACTATCATCTCTACCTCACGGCTCGCGCCCTGCGTGATCAACTGGGTGGCTCCGTGTGCCCCACCCTTCTTCACTTCATCCACATCCCATGGCCTGGCCCCGAATACTGGTCGATTCTTCCCCCCGGAATGCGCAAAGCGATTCTCTCCGGTCTCTGTGCAGTCGATGTGCTCGGATTCCAGACCAAGCTAGACGCGCTGAACTTCATCCGTACATGCGAGTCCTTCCTCCCGCGTGCACAGGTCAAGTACGAGCGACGCCGGATCTGGCATGAGAATCACACGACGTACGTCCGTGATTTCCCGATATCCATCGACGTGGAATCGTTGAGGGACCTAGCGGCGTCGGAGGAAGTGGCCGAGTACCGAGCAGAGATTCGAGAGTTCATAGGAAACCGACAGCTGATCCTGCGGGTCGATCGCATTGAGCCGAGCAAGAATATCGTCCGGGGCTTCAGAGCCTTTGACGAATTGCTCGAGCTCCACCCCGAGTATCACGACAAAGTGAAGCTGGTCGCCCTGTTGGTACCTTCCCGGCTTGGTGTGGGCCAGTATCAAGACTACCTGGACGACTTAATGGCCGCTGCGGGACACGTGAACGCCAAACATGGGGACAGCGACTGGGAACCCATTCGCGTCCTGGTCGGCGACAACTACCCGCGAGCTGTGGCAGCGATGCAACTGTATGACGTGCTGCTTGTCAACTCCATCGCCGACGGAATGAACCTCGTCGCCAAGGAGGGTCCGACGGTGAACGAACAGAACGGTGTGCTCGTCCTCTCCGAACGGATCGGGGCGCGCCAGCAGTTGGCCCCCGGCGCCATCGTCATCTCACCCTGCGACATCTACGCCACGGCGAAGGCCCTCCATCAGGCGCTCCGCATGGAACCGGAGATGCGACGCGAAAGAGCCGTTCGACTGCATTGGCTCATAGAACGGGAGGACATCACCGCCTGGCTTTGCCATCAATTGGAGACGGTTCAGGAGCTCAACTTGTGCCAGATCGAGGAACAGTGAGCGAACCCAGGCTTGACCGGCGACACTCCTCGGCTCCCGAACGTGAGGTGGCGATCCTGCACTACGCGGCTCCGCCTGTGGTCGGCGGCGTGGAGGGTGTGATCGAGGCCCACGTTCGGACGTTCGTCCAGGCGGGCTACAGCGTAGCCGTCATCGCCGGCCGTGGCGAGAAGGTTGCGTTGCCAGCCGGAGCGGGGTTTGTGCGAATTCCGGAGCTGGACACTCGGCATCCCGAGATCGCCAGGCTGAGCGCCGAGCTGAGGATAGGGGGCGTGCCGCCGACATTCGACCAGATGGTCGATCGTCTAACAAAGAGGTTGAATGTGGAGTTGGGTGGCTTCGACAACCTGATTGTCCACAACGCCTTCACCAAACGCTTCAATCTGCCCCTGACCGCAGCCCTCTTCAGATTGCTGGATGACGACGTCATTCCCCGCTGTGTCGCATGGTGTCACGACATAGGATGGACCAGCGACCATTCGCTCCCCAATCTGCACCCAGGCTATCCGTGGGACTTGCTGCTCACGCATCGACCCGACGTCACGTACGTCGTGGTCTCTCGCCAGAGGCAGGAGGAACTGGCAAGCTTGTTCGACTGCCCTCCCCAAGAGATCCACGTGGTCCACAATGGAGTAGATCCAGGCTTCTTGCTAGGGCTGACTGACGAGGGACAGAGCCTGATCGAGCGCCTCGACCTGCTGGCGAGTGATCTCTTTCTATTGATGCCCGTGCGCGTGACTCAGGCGAAGAACATCGAGCTGGCTCTCCGTGTGGTGGCGGCGTTGAAGGCTGGAGGCAGAGACGTGAAGCTGGTTCTGACCGGTCCCCCGGATCCTCACGATGAGCAGAGCATGGCCTACTACCACGATCTTCTGGACCTGCGCCGGCAGCTGGGAGTGGACGACGAGATGCGTTTCGTTTTCGAGTCGGGTCCAGAGTCAGAGACGGGATTCACCATTGACATGCCGGTGGTTGCGGATCTGCTCCGGGTCGCCGACGTCGTGTTCATGCCCAGCCATCGAGAGGGCTTTGGGATGCCAGTGTTGGAGGCCGGCCTCGTAGGAAGACCAGTCGTGTGCACGGACGTGCCGGCGGCCCGAGAACTGGGGGGAGAAGACGTGACAATGATCGATCCAGACGGCGATCCAGAGCACATAGCCCAGAGGATAGCCTCCGTCGTGGACGACTCGCCGGTCTATCAGCTGCGCAAGCGCGTGCGGCAAGCTTACACGTGGAGAGCGATTCTCGAGCGCGACATCGAGCCGTTGCTCAGAGGAGAAAGAGCAGCGTGACGCTGCAAGCTCCCGAGCAGATCAAGGGTCGGATTCGAGAAGCGAGTCGTCTCCGGCTATTCCTAGACTATGACGGTACTTTGGCGGACTTCGCACCAACACCCGACCACGTTGCCCCAGATCCTAAGATCATCGAACTCGTGAACGAGCTGGCGAAGCACCCTCGCATTCGCGCCGCAGTCATCAGCGGGCGGCGACTGGACCAAGTGGAGAAGTTGATCCCTGTTCGGGGGTTGCCTCTGGCCGGCACCTACGGGGTTGAGCTTCTGCTGCCCAATGAAGAGCGGCTGGATCGAGTGCCCTACGAGAACGTGCGCCCCGTGCTGGCCAGGATCAAGCCGCGCTGGGAGGAGCTGATCAGTGATCGAGAGGGCTTCTTCCTAGAGGATAAGGACTGGGCGTTGGCTATCCACGCTCGCTACGCCGATGGTGACGTGGCGGATGAAGTCCTGGTCAACGCCAGGCGCGTGGCGTCCAGAACCCTCGAGGAAGCTTCTCGCGACCTGTTCCGCGTGCTGGGCGGGCACAAGTTCCTGGAGGTAGGCCCGGCCCTGGCGCACAAGGGGTGCACCGTTGACTTCCTATTGGATCGCCATCCCTGGGCCGGGGCTCTACTCCTCTACGTCGGGGACGATGACAAGGACGAGGAAGCTTTCGACGTGATCCACGCCCACGAGGGCATTGCTATCAAGGTATGTGAGCAGCCGTGCGACACCAAGGCCGATGGTCGATTGGAGACGCCGCAGGAGGTGCGACGATGGTTGGCGACGCTTGGGGCCAGCCTCAGCGACGGGGGCACTTCAAGGTCGGGCAGGTGAATCCCCTGTGTGGGTCCACCGCCTGTGGGACCAAAGTGCTATTGCGTTCACCTCGGCATTCTGTGTACGATCATGTGTGACGGGTCTGAAAGTGCGCCGTCACGGCAACGCTGATGCATAGCGCCTGGTTAGAGTAGAGGTGTAGCGGACGCATTGGAGGCTTTGAGATCAGCATGAGCTTGAATCGCCACCTCAAGACTGTGGGTGTCGCTGCACTCGTGCTATGGCTGTTTGTCGTCCTTGCCGCCTTCTACGCGGTGCAGAAACCCGTGACACCGGACACGGCAAGCGCAGTGATGCGATCAGCCATGGACCTGGCGACCGCTGCACTGCTCACGGTCCTTGGCGCGGCCCTTGGGCGGCGCATTCTAGACTGGGTCGGGCTTGACGATCTGGCAGCCAGCGACGTAGCTTGGTTAGCGCCAGGTTTGGGCTTGGGGGTGCTGGCACTGCTGAACCTCGGCCTAGGAATGGCGGGGGGGTGGCACCCTCTGCCTGTCTACGGCTCGATCGCCGTGGTCGGCGTACTGCTGATACGAGACATCCTTGCCCTGGCTCGCGAGATGAGCGCCTGGCGGCCTCAGCTGGCAGTCGGGACGTGGGGCCGGTGGTATTTGGCAGTGACGCTTGCGCTCACGCTGCTAATGGCGCTGGCCCCGCCTGCCAGCTGGGATGGTCTCTTCTACCACTTGACGGGACCTGCCCTCTATCTGGATCAGCGAGCTGTTAGGCCGCTGACCATCAACATTCCTCACCTAGCGTATCCATCACTGATGGAAATGCTGTTTGGCCTGGCGATGCTACTCCGCGGTGATGTCGCGGCCAAGCTGCTCCACTTCGCCTATGCATTGTTGCTGGCGGCCTTGGTCTACCGCCTCAGCCGCCGATGGCAGGGCCGGCAGGTGGCCGGGTGGAGCCTGCTTCTGCTGGCCGCGACGCCGATGGTGGCGGTGCTGGCCGCATGGGCCTACAACGACATCGCGCTGGCATTCTACCAGCTAGGCGCTCTTTACGCCCTGTTGGCCTGGCACGAGAGCGAACGCCGGGGTTGGCTGATCGTGGCCGGCCTGCTGATCGGATCGGCGCTGGGGCTCAAGTATACTGCCTTCCCTCTGCCCCTGACTGTACTAGCATACCTGCTCTGCCGGCGCCGGCGACGCTGGCGCGAGGCGATCACGTTCACCGTATCTGCCGGCCTGATTGCCTCCCCATGGTACCTGCGCAACTGGCTTTTCACAGGCAACCCGGTCTATCCATTTCTCTTCGGGGGACGAAATTGGGACCCATTCCGATCGGCCTGGTACGCTAACGCCGGTACTGGGATAGGCTGGAGACCCTTGCGGATCCTGGCTTTGCCAGCGACCGTGACGCTCGGCCTGCGCGATGTCAACTACTACGACGGGCGGATGGGGCCGCTATTCTTGGCGTTGGCTCCAGCAGTCATCTGGCTGATCATCCGGATGTGTCAGGGCTCCGCAGATGAGAGGACATCACCGGAGAAGCGCCACCTCATAATCCTGCTGGGCGGGTTTGCACTTGTGTGCGCGGTGACCTGGACGCTGGGAGTAATCCATTCGCGAGCCCTGTTTCAGGCCCGGCTCTTCCTGCCCGGCTTCGTCGCCCTGATCCCTCTGATGGCCGAAAGTATCGTACGACTCTCGGTCCTCAATCGTCCTGGCTTCTCAATTGCGGCGTTTGTGAGACTGACCGTAGGTCTCGTCCTAGCGCTAGGCCTCACCCACCAGATGTTAGGAGTGTTGAGACTCGATCCCATGAGCTACCTGCTTGGACAGGAGAGTCGTTCGGACTACCTGAGACGCGTGCTCGGCGACCATTACGTCGCGATGCAGAGGCTCGAGGAGGCCGTGCCCGAGAGTGGCAAAGTGCTCTTTCTGTGGGAGCCGAGGAGCTACTTCAGTCCCAGACCTGCTCAGCCCGATGCGATTCTGGACACCTGGGCTCATCTCGTGTACCTTCATGACAACGAAGCCCGGATCACGGAACACTTGCGAGAAGAAGGCTACACTCACGTCCTGCTGAATCAACGGGGGCTGGAGTTCGTGATCGAGGAGAATGCATCGCCACTTTCCACGGAGGACGTGAAGTGCCTCCGGGCATTCGTGAAGGAGTACCTCCGTCCAGTCCGGACGGAGGGAAGATATCAAATCTATGAACTGCAGGGATAGCCGATGAAGAAGACCGAGAAGCAGCCGAGAAGCTTGATCAGCGTGGTGATCCCCGCCTACAATGAAGCGACCGCCATCGGCACAACACTCGGAGCGCTGGCAGACGTGATAATCGATGCAGAACTAGATGGGGAAATCCTCGTCGTTGATGACGGCTCCACCGACGGGACAGCTGACGAGGCGCAGGCGTATCCATGCGTTCAGCTGATCCGTCACGCGAGCAACAAGGGATATGGCGCAGCCCTCAAGACCGGCATACGGCAGGCAACCCACGAGACAATCGTCATTCTCGATGCGGACGGCACTTATCCGTGCGGGCTGATTCCGGAGCTTGTCGCCGCCATCGGTCCGTACGATATGGTAGTGGCTGCACGTACTG
>JASFVD010000063.1:0-8997 GCA_050050015.1 Anaerolineae bacterium
ACGTCAAAACAGGCCTCGATCGTCTGCTCAATCTCTTCATTGGAGAAGTTCTTGTGAATCGCGCGCCTCACAGCCGGGTCGTGGGATTCTGGAGAGAACTCGATGACGAAATTCGGCAGCGCCTCCCCCAGCTCCTCCGCAAACTCGCGGCTCACTGGTTCGAAGATCTCCAGCATGGCCTGGCCGGGATACCCCTTGACGGCCTGCAGAAAGCGGCGGGCGTGATCCATGCCCGCTTGACGGATATCGCCCAGGATAAACGCCGGCCCGCGGCTGATCTCGTGCATGCGGAACAGGTCCTCCGCCAGGCGCTCCGGCGACCGGTAGGCCGGCGCGTCCCGGTCGGAGATCATCCTCGAGGCATAGGCCGATCCACCGCAGTAGCCACAGTTGTGCCTGCACCCGCGGACGGTGAGAGCAGCCATCACAGGATAGTCGAGCCAGTGATCGAACGGGACGTGGTTCAGAAAGTCAGCGCTGCGCACGACCGACCGCACCATCTGCCGGTAATCCATGTCAAGATGATCGAGCGTCGAGGGGGCGTACGATTGAGGGTTGGCCTGAACGGCCCCATTGCCGCTCTGCCAGGTCAGATTCGGAATCTGGCCAAGAACCTCGGGATCCACAGCTCGCGGACCAGACACCCTCAGCAGATGCTCCACCAGTTGCCGCAGCGGCTCCTCCGTCGAATCTCCGCGCAGCACGTAGTCGACCTGGGGATATCGAATCAACTCGTCGTGGAAGTAGCTCGAGGAGTAGCCGCCAAAGATGACCGGGGCCTGGGGATGATGCCGCTTGATCAGCTCCGCCATGGCCAGCGAACCATGGGCATGCGGCAGCCAGTGCAGGTCGATACCGAAGACTCGCGCCCGACTGCGGGCGATGAAGCGCTCAGGGTCGAAGCGTTCCGATCGCACCATCCCAGCTGCCAGATTGGCGATGCGTGTTCGCATACCAGCGCTCTCCAGATAGGCGGCCATCGTGGAGAAGCCGACGGGGTACATGTCGAAGATTGGCTCGGAAGGCACCAGGTCGCTGGTGGGCCCCCACAAAGTCGGGCGTTCGCGGAAATCATGCACGGTCGGTGCATGCAGAAAGATCAGATCAGCCGGTGGCATCGTAACAGGACTTCAAGTCTAGTTCAGGGCCTCTGCGCAAACACTCGCGTGTCCGACCTGGCACGCTCAGAGAGACCGCTCCAGTCAAAGTCAACCCCTTCGGAAAACGTCAAACGTCAGACGGCGTATGGGAGGCACCAAGAGATTGTAGCACGCGCGAACTGCTGGGACAAGTGACGAACCGCGCCATCAAACCGCTCGTCGAGCGTCTCCCGGCAGTTCGTTCCCACAGTAGGTGGTAACGCCGCCTGTGCTGATTCGACGCCGCTCATGCTACGGCAACGCTCGGCCGCCGCCAGGATGCTCCCTAGTCTTTCCCGTCATTCCTGGTAGGCTGGCACCGCTGTGTTATAATCAAAGCTCGTGTGGTACGGTAAACCTGGCAAGGCACCGCTAAGCATATGCTGACCGATTACCGCGTTCGACAGCGAGACCACCTCCTGGAGATCAGCCGCGCCCTCACGGCGCAGCTGGACCTCGACGAACTACTCGAAATGGTGCTGGAGGCGGCCGCGGAGATGCTCTCCGGGCAGGCAAGCCTCATTGCTTTGCGCGATCCGGACAAAGGCAGCTTCGAGATTCGCGCCAGCTACGGTCTCCCCAAGGCGTTGGTACCGTACTTCGAGCCCCTACTCTCCGACATCCCCGACTATGCGGACCGCAGTCGCTTCCACATACCAGGGCTAGCAGAGAAGCTGGGCCAGATCGTGCCGAGGCTCGGGCTGCGCCTGGAGCAGGTGGTGGCTCTGCCCATGTCGATTCGGGATGACTTGATCGGCGTCCTGTACGTCTTCCGCGCCTACGGAAGCCGCTTCACAGCGAACGACCGGAGGGTGCTGGCTAGCTTCGCTGACCAGGCCGCCATCGCCGTGTACAACGCACAGCTCTACGAGCGCGTCTCGCAGGAGAAACGGCGCCTCGACGCCATTCTCGAGTATAGCGCAGATGGCGTTCTGATTCTCGACTCAGCCCAGCGCATCCAGGTCTTCAACCGAGCCCTGTCACGGCTGACCGGCTGGCCTGCCTCGGAAGCCCTGGGACGTCATCACGACGACGTGATTCGCTGGGCTCACCTGGAGACAGACCGCAGTTTGGCGGGAGCCGTGGCTGGTGGCTGGCCCCTGCCCTCGGCCCGACCGTTGTACGTGGAGGGCGACCTGCGCCGCAGGAACGGCGGGACGGTCAGCGTCGGCCTCATCTACGCCCCACTCTTTGGCCAGGAGCGACGCCTGGTCAACATTATCGCCAACGTACGGGATATCACTCGTTTTCGCGAGGCCGATGAGATCAAGTCTACGTTCATCTCCGTGATATCCCACGAGCTCAAAACGCCGGTGGCTCTGATCCAGGGCTACGCCGAGACTCTCCTGCGGAAGGACGCCCGCTGGGATCCCAAGACACGTCAGGAGAGCCTGGAGGTCATCCTCGAAGAATCAGACCGGCTCCACCACTTGATCGACAATCTCCTCGACGCTTCCCGTCTAGAGGCGGGTAAGCTGCCGCTAGAGAAGGAGCCGGTGGCCATAGACGCCCTGGCACAGCGGGTGAGCGAACGATTCCGCACACAGACAGACCGCCATGCGATCGACATCAGTTTCCCGCCTGACTTTCCGATCATTGAGGGCGATCCCACAAGACTGGAGCAGGTCCTCAACAACCTGCTCTCCAACGCCATCAAGTACTCCCCTAAAGGTGGCCCCATCAGGATAACCGGCCGGGCAACGGGCGACGAGGCGGTCGTCACCGTCACGGATCAGGGCATCGGCATCCCCTTCGAGGAGCAGCCGCATATCTTTGAGAGTTTCTTCCGCGGCTCGCGGGAGTACCAGCAACAGACGTCAGGTGCGGGACTGGGGCTTTATCTCGCCAAAGCAATCATAGAAGCGCACGGGGGAGAGATCTGGGTAGATAGCAACCCCGGGGAAGGCGCTGCCTTCTCTTTCGCGCTTCCAAGGTAGTCAACCACCAGAAACAGACCAGGAAAGGACCCTTTCATGGCTCCACAGAGAGTAGCTAGAGTGACGTGTCCGGCCTGCAACCAGCCCTTCCAGGCGCCCATGCAGCAGATCTTCGACGTGGGGCAGGACCCCAGCGCCAGGCAACGAGTGCTCAACGGGATCACCAACGTCGCACAGTGCCCTCACTGCGGCACGCGCAGCGCGATGACCATACCATTCCTCTACCACGACCCTGAGAAGGAACTGGCTTTGGTATACATGCCTATGGACGCCGGCGGCGACCGAGAGCAGCGCGAGCAGGCCATCGGTCGCCTCACGCGCAGCGTGATGGATCAGCTCCCTTCCGAGCAACGCAGAGCTTACTTGCTCCAACCCGAGGTCTTCCTCACCATGGACAATCTGACCAAGAGGATCCTCAAGGAAGAGGGCGTCACTGAGGAGATGCTGGAGGAACAACGGCAGAAGGCAGAACTGCTCCAGCGACTTGTCGAGACAGCATCGGACGAGGCGCTGGAGACGATGATTGAGGAAAACGACGACAAGATCGACGAGACCCTCTTATTCATGCTCACGCGTAACCTAGAGCTCGCGCAGGCTGCGGATCAGGAGGCTGCGGCTCAGAGGCTGCGCCGGGTACGTGAAAAGCTGTTGGACCTCAGCTCGGAGGGTCAATCGATCCAGGCCCGCAATGAGCTCCTGAAGACGCTGCGCGACGATCCGAACCGCGACAAGTTGCTGGACCTTCTCATTGAAGCACCAGACAGAGAGGCGCGGGAGATGCTCGTGGCCTTCGGTCGCCCCATGCTCGATTACCTCTTCTTCCAGAACCTGACCGCAAAGATCGATGCCACGGCCGACGAGGAGGAGAGAGAGCGGCTTACTGAGCTGCGCAAGGAGATCCTCGACACTAGAGATCGTCTCGACAAGGAAGCCCAGGCTATGTTCGAGGCTCGCGCCGCCCTCCTCAGGGATCTGTTGACCAGCGACGACCCCAAGGAGCTGGCTCGACGCCGCATCGACGGAATCGACGAGGCGTTCCTCAACGTGCTGGGCGCCAACCTTCAGGAGGCCCACAACAAGGAAGACGAAGAAGCTCTGGAAGCCCTCCGCGAAGTCTGGAACGTCGTCATGGGGTTGATGGAAGAGGCGATGCCCCCGGAATTGCGCCTCTTCAACCGACTGATGGCTGCCGAGGATGAGGAAGAGATCGAGCAATTGCTGGAAGCCAACAAGAGCTTGGTGACACAGCGCATGGCCCAGTTCGTCGAGGAGACAGAGGCGGAGGCTCGGGAGGAAGGGGACACCGAGACAGCCAAGCAGATGGCCCTCGTCTTGGACAAGATTGGCAGGATCTTGGCACAGGAGATGCTGGCCTGAGGTCCCGGTGGCAGCAGTTGGGCAGGTATGGAAACCTGCCCTACATATCGGAGTAACTGCCACCGCCAGAGAACGTAGGTTCGCGTAGGCGGCCTCCGCCTCCATACCCTTCACAGCCTCCTGGGCCATACCCGACTCAGCCTCGAAGGACTGGAGACTATAAGGGCCCATGCCCAACCTCCGCCGATTCTACATTCCAAACGCCATCGTCTTCATCACCGGGGTCACCCACAACCGCACACCCTACCTCGAGTCCCAGGCCGACCTCCACCCGTTCTAGGATACCCTGCGACGTGTCCAGAGAATACACTCCTTCCATCTCCTTGCCTACGTCGTTTTGCCCGACCACTTTCATTGGCTAATGCGAGCCGAGGACCAGGAAGGCGATTTCTCAAAGGTGCTCCACGGCGGGAAGCGCAACTACACGCTGAACTACAAAGAGGCTCACGGCATAACGACCTCCCTCTGCCTGTGGCAAAGTCGGTTCTGGGATCATATCATCCGAGACGAGAGCGATTTGAACTGCCACTTCGACTACACCCACTGGAATCCCGTCAAGCATGGATATGTCGCCCGCCCCGAGAGTTGGGCGCAGTCCACATTCCTTCATTAGATGGAGCGCGGGTACTACGAGCTCGGCTGGGGATACGACAGAGCGCCGGATAGCATTGCAGCGATGGATCTGGAGTAGCCTGTTTGGCAAGTATGGAAACCTGCCCTACATATGGGACCAACTGCCACCGCCAGACAATGTAGGTCGGGGTAGGTGGCTTCCGTACCCATACCCGACGCGACCTCTGTGCCCGGGAGGCCGGACACGATCCTGTAGATACAATGGCAAACCGGCGTCAACTGATCAAGCTGAGCAAGTTCCTAGCGCTCATCCTGCGCCACCATCCGGAGCGTTTCGAGCTTGAGCTCGACGAGGCCGGCTGGGCCTCTCTCCCAGAGATTCTGGATGTCCTCAGCACGCTGCCAGACTTTCGGTGGGCTGACCGATCAGCCGTGACGCGTGTCGTCCAGGAGGGCACGGGAGACGGCAAGAGACGGTTCGGGCTCAACGGAGACCGTATTCGGGCCCTCTACGGGCACTCCCTAGACCGGCGCATCGATTGCGAGCCCGTTACGCCTCCTGCCCGGCTCTACCACGGCACGTCCCCCGAAGCCCTCGAGGCGATCCGACGCGATGGCCTTCGGACCATGGGGCGACAGTACGTCCACCTCTCGGCCGACCGCGAGACAGCCAAGAAAGTCGGTTCCCGCCACGCGGCTCAGCCCGTCGTGATCTCCGTCAACGCCAAAGCAGCGCACGAATCCGGGATAGCCTTCTACCACCCCGAGGAGAGAATCTACCTGGCGGAGCCAATCCCGCCGACGCTCCTTACTCTCCCCGAAACAAAAAACCCCAGCGACTCTTGATGAGCCGCCAGGGCATGTGTCCCCGACTCCAGAAGGATGAATCAATGACAGGCGACCAAATGGCCGTCCTCGCCCGACACCGGCCTTAGGGTTGGCGTCTTCACCGAGCAGGCGTCCTTCGCCTGGGGGCACCGAGGATGGAAGCGACACCCCGAAGGTGGACTTATGGGGCTCGGGATCTCCCCTTTCGGCAGCGGCGCATCCCTTCGGGCATGGGGGTCGGGCACTGGCACCGCCGCCAGAAGCGCTCTTGTATATGGATGCTGGGGATTGCGGTAGACCTGCTCCAGCTCGCCCATCTCGCAGATCTGGCCCAAGTACATGACCGCGATCCGATCGCACACGTACTTGGCCGTGGCCAGGTCGTGAGTGATGAACAGATACGTCAGATCAAAGTCCTCTTTCAAGTGCATCATCAGATCCAGCAGCACGGCCCGGACCGATACGTCGGCCATAGCGATGGGCTCATCGGCGACGACGAAATCGGGGCGCGTCATCAGAGCCCGCGCAAGGACGATCCTCTGCCGCTGCCCTCCGCTGACCTGATGCGGGTATTTGTCGTAGAACTGGGCAGCCGGCCTTAGCTCCACCCGCTCCATCATCTCCATCACCCGCTCACGCTTCTCAAGACCCTGGGCAACGCCGAATATGTCCAGCCCATGACCGATGGCGTCACCGATCTTCATGCGTGGATTCAGGGAAGCTGATGGATCCTGGAAGATGAGCTGCATGCGCTCGCGCATGCGGCGCATCTGTTCGTCGCTCAAAGCGCACAGGTCAGTACCGTCGAAGTGGATCTCCCCCTCAGTGGGCTCAACGAGACGAAGAATCAAGCGTCCAGTGGTGGTCTTGCCACTGCCGCTCTCCCCGGCAAGCCCAAAGACCTCGCCATGCCGTATCCCGAAGCTTACGCCGTCCACGGCGCGCACGAACTGATTCTCTCCCGTGACAAGACGCTCGATAAAGCTCTTCTGCACCGGGAACCACTTCTTCAAACCTTCCACTTCAATCAGATTATCGGATGTCTCTGCCATCGTATCCTCTCGAATGCTGAGCGCTCCGGCGTTCGCGCTGTTCCCCACCTTTTCCTCAGTTCCCATCATCACTACCGGTGTCCGTACAGCCAACAGGCAACCCAGCGACCGGATTCCAGTTCCTGGAAGGGCGGCTGCTCTACGCGGCACCGGTCCATCACCTGTGCACACCGAGGGTGGAATCGGCAACCTGATGGTGGCTTCAGCAAGTTTGGAGGCGAACCGCGCATGATCTCAAGCTCGTCCTCCCGCAACTCGATGTTCGGCACCGAGGCGAGCAAGCCGCGCGTATACGGATGAAGAGGATCGTCGAAGAGGGAATGGACGTCCGCCAGCTCCATCATCCTCGCCGCGTACATAACCGCCACACGATCAGAGACCTCCGCAATGACTCCAATGTTGTGCGTGATCAGGAGAATAGTCAGATTGAGTTGCTGCTGAAGGTCACGCAGCAAATCCAGGAACTGGGCCTCGACGATGACGTCCAGCGACGTCGTCGCCTCGTCAGCGATGATCAAGTCAGCCTTGAGGGCCAACGCCAACCCAATCATGACGCGCTGCCGCATGCCTCCGCTGAGTTGGTGAGGATAGTCGTCCAGCCGCTCGGCCAT
This sequence comes from Anaerolineae bacterium, assembly GCA_050050015.1. Classification (GTDB taxonomy): domain Bacteria; phylum Chloroflexota; class Anaerolineae; order B4-G1; family B4-G1; genus SKLM01. Next base: position 7,518 of record JASFVD010000063.1, read on the forward strand.
GATGCCAAGGCGGTCGAAGAGCTCCACGGCCTGCCGCCGCGCCTCCTCTTCGGTGACCCGAGGCTCGTGCGTTCGGATCGTCTCCACGACGTGATCGCTGACCCGCTGCAAGGGATCTAGGCACGTCATCGGATCCTGGAAGACCATCGAGATTCGCGCGCCGCGCAGGTCGCGCATCGCCTCCTGGCTCAACGCCATGAGGTCCTGTCCATCGAATATGATCTGACCGCCGGCTATCTCACCTGGAGATGGGGGAAGACGCAGCAGTGCCCGCCCCAGCGTCGACTTGCCACACCCAGATTCTCCCACCAGCCCCAGTATTTCGCCCCGCAAGATCGCGAGGCTTACGTCGTCCACAGCACGAACGACACCCATTCGAGTGGGGTAATCTACATCCAGATGCCTTACGTCTGCTAGCACTTCGGTCATGATTCCGTCAACCTTGGATTGAGTATCTCGCTCAGCCCCTCGCCGAACATGCTGAAGCCCAGGGCAACCAGCGCAATCGCCAGACCGGAGAAGGTCACTGGCCACCAACGCCCCCCAACCAGCTCGGAGCGGCCGCGATAGATGTCGTATCCCCAGTCCGGCTTCGAGGGATCCACGCCTAGGCCGATGAAGGCCAGGCCCGCCTCCGTGATGATGGCATCCGCCACGTTCATCGAGAAGATGACGACGATGGAGGGGATGATATTGGGGAAGATGTAGCGCCACAGGATGGTCCTGTCGCGCGCGCCCAGGCTGCGGGCCGCTTCCACGTACATCTCCTCCTTGATCGAGAGGACCTGGCCTCGCACCAATCGAAAGAAAGTCGGGATGTAGATGACGGCTATGGCAATGGAGATATTCAGGATGCCGCTGCCGAGCAGCGCCGCCAGGGCGATAGCCAAGATCAACCCTGGGAAGGAATAGATGCTGTCCATCACCAGAGAGATGGTCCGATCCATCCAACCTCCCACGAAGCCGGACATCAGCCCCAGCGACACGCCTATCACGAGCGAGGTGGTCGCCGATAGGAAGGCCACCTGAAGCACGATCTGCGCTCCGTAGATGATCCGGCTGAAGATGTCTCGGCCCAGCTGATCGGTTCCAAAGATGTGCTGAGCGTTGGGCGGCTCGAAAGGCCCAGCCACCGATCTCTCCGGGTCGTACGGTGACAGATCTGGAGTCAGAAAGGACGCCATCGTCATCGCCATGATGAAGAGGACGATCAAGCCTCCAATCACTGTCATGTACCACTCTGCACCGTACCATATGCGGCCTCGCCACAGGCGAGCAAGCAATCCAGGTTGTTCCTCAAGTCCAGCTACTGCCATAAACGTGTTCTCCGTTCCGTCCTAGATCCTGATGTAGGTTTCACCACAACTGCCACAGCCCACTCCCACGCGGCGGACCACGGATTAGCTGCACACGTTAGCCGCCGGCAGCAGAGAGGTCTGCTATATCGTTACTTGCGCTCTACCAGGGTGACGATCTCGAA
>JASFVD010000064.1:0-8990 GCA_050050015.1 Anaerolineae bacterium
GCGTCTTTGCCGAGACTGGCCTGACTGTAGAACTCCACGCCAATGGGACGAACGTCGAAGGCAACTGGGATGCCGTCTTCGCGGCCATCAAACGCTGCCACGACCAGATCCACCGATTGGGCGCTCCCCGAATTCACACAACGATCAAGGTTGGGACGCGGACGGACAGGGAGCAAACCATGGTAGACAAGGTCCAAAGCGTCCAATCCAAGATACGGGCATCCGCCGAGTGATCATCGCCGGCGCGCGAGCAGAGAGCAAGAGTCGCACTCTGCCACTCATGGTACCGTGGTCACCTCGAGCTTCGTGCAGCGACACAGTGAAGAACCCCGCGGCAAACTGCGGGGCTTGTTCGTAAGGAAGGAGCCTGGTGTCGGACCTCCGAACGCGCGCGTCTGACGGCGATGCACGCTCCCGGCAAGCGTCAACTGGCTTGTGCTCCCGCAACGCTCGCCTTATCCTGCCCCAGCAGGAGGTCTACGCTTGCTGGGCACTGAAGCTTCTGCCCATGGCTGACGGGGGGCCACGCCACCGATGAACCCTGACACGCGCGTTGACTACGACCGGATCGCTCCATCCTACAATGAGCGGTACGCTGTCAGCGACACGGAGCAAATATCACACGCCCTCATTGTCCTGGCAGAGGAATTGACTGCTGAGCGGACCCTGGAAGTGGGCTGCGGCACCGGTCGATGGTTGGCCGATCTTCAGCCTGTGGCCCGGCAGGTCTGTGGCTTGGATCCCTCCTCAGGAATGCTTCGTGAGGCTCTCGAGCGAAGTGCCGACCTACAGGTAGTGCGCGGGCTTGGCGGACACGTACCCTTCTCGGATGCCACCTTCGACCTCGTCTACTGCGTCAATGCCATCCACCATTTTGACGGTCAACGCTCATTCGTGGCTTCGGCTCGGCGCTTGCTCCGCCCCAACGGGGCCCTGGCCGTGATCGGCATGGACCCCCACAGCCCCTGGCTCAGCTGGTACATCTACGACTATTTCGAGGGCGTTTTGGAGAGAGATTTGCGGCGCTTTCCTTCCTGGGGTACGGTCCTGGATTGGATGGTGGCTTGCGGCTTCACGAAAGTCACGTGGCGGCCCGTCAAACGAATCTTGGACCGCATGGTGGGACGCGAGGTGCTGGATAACCCGTTCCTGCAGAAGCACGCCTGTTCCCAGCTGGCCCTCCTCACCGATCAAGCTTATGCTGCCGGCCTGCACGGGATCAAAGAAGCACTGACAAAGTGCGAAGCGAGCGGGGAGCCGCTCACCTTCTCAACGGACATCCTGCTGGCCATGCTCGTCGGCCGGACAAGCGAAGAGGATACTGTGATATGACGAACGAAGTCGTTCGCCTGGCCCATGGCGCAGGCGGCAAGTTGATGAATGAATTGATCCGAGAGGTTTTCGCCACGCCCCTAGACAATCCATATCTGCGCCAGATGGCTGACTCCGCGGTCCTGCCTTCCGCGGAGTCTAACCCGCGACTCGCCTTGTCCACGGATTCCTTCACCGTCAGTCCCTTAGTCTTCCCGGGCGGCGATATCGGCTCGCTCGCCGTCCACGGCACCGTGAACGACGTGGCGATGAGTGGAGCGCGCCCACTCTGGCTCACCGCCGGGTTCATCCTGGAGGAAGGACTGGCCATGGAGACGCTAGAACACGTGGTTCACTCTATGGCGGAGGCAGCGCGCGCGGCCAGGGTGGAGATCGTGGCAGGCGATACGAAGGTCGTCGAGCAGGGTCACGGTGACGGTGTGTACATCAACACGGCCGGCGTCGGCATCGTGCCGGCGAGCGTCACGATTGGTCCAGACCGCGCGCTACCCGGTGACGTCGTCCTGCTCAACGGCCCGGTGGGTGACCACGGCATTGCCGTGCTCAGTAAGCGAGAGGGCCTGACCTTCCAGACCGATTTGGTGTCCGACAGCGCTCCACTGAACGGGCTTGTGCAGGCGCTACTGGCCGCCGCCCCTAGCGTCCACTGCCTGCGCGACCCGACTCGCGGCGGGCTCGCGGCAGCGTTGAACGAACTGGCTGCGGCGTCCGACGTAGGAATCGAGATCGACGAGGCAGCAGTGCCGGTGCGTCCGGCCGTGGCAGCGGCCTGCGACATGCTGGGTTTCGATCCGCTGACGGTGGCAAACGAAGGGAAGGTGGTTGCCTTCGTCCCACCGGAGGAGGCTGAGGCAGCCCTGGAGGCCCTGCGAAATCATCCATTAGGGACAGGGGCGGCGCGCATCGGCGCGGTCACATCCGAGCACCCGAGGCTGGTCCTCGCCCGCACGGGCATCGGCGGCAGGCGCGTGCTGGACATGCCATTGGGCGAACTCCTTCCCCGCATCTGCTGACGAAAACAACTCGGCCGTACCGGCTGCGCATTGTGCACGTCATCGGAGGATTCAGTCACATAGCAGCGGCCGATGGGCCCTCGATCCCGGCCTGCCGCAGGAGGCTGGGCACCCGCGGCTCAGCCGAGGTCCCTCACGCCCCCCGGGGGTAACGTTCATCTGCAGCCGACGGGCTCGCTGTGAGCGCAACGGGTTGCTCCTCCCGTGAGGCCAGGCAACCCTCTAGCCGATGGTCAGGATCCCTGAACCATCAATCTCGCTGCGCTTCATCGCCAGCAGTGCCCGGTTGGCCTCCTCCAGCGGAAAAGTCTCGACCGTCGTCTGAATCGGAATCTCGGCGGCCACCTCTAGCAGTTCCTCCGCGTCGCCCCGAGTGAAGTTGGCCACACTACGGATTCCCCGCTCCCAGTAGAGCAGCTCATCGTAGTCGAGCTCTGGGATGGGCGTCATCGTCACACCGGCAAGGGCCACTGTCCCGCCCCGGTCGAGGTCTCGCAGAGCCTCCGCCACGATCCAACCGGCGGGAGCGAAGATGATGCTCGCCTGCATCCTCTCCAGCGGGGTGTCCTCCGCCCCGCCGACCCAGACGGCGCCGAGCTCTCGTGCCAGACGCCTGTGCCCCTTACTGCGGGTGAAGACGTACACCTCGCAGCCCCAGTGGAGCGCGACCTGGATGGTGACGTGCGCCGAGCTGCCGAAGCCATAGAGCCCCAATCGCTGGCCTGGCTGCACCTCGCTGATCTTGAGCGCCCGGTAGCCAATGATGCCGGCGCAGAGAAGCGGAGCTGCTTCGACGTCGGAGAAGCCCGCAGGGATGGGATAGGCGAACTCCTCGTGGGCCACCATGGCCTCCGCGTACCCTCCGTCAGCGTGGAGTCCGGTGAACCTGGCGCTGCGACACAGGTTCTCGAGCCCGCGCTCGCAGTATTCGCACCCGTCACAGGATACGTGGTGGAGCCAAGCCACTCCCACCCTATCGCCCAGTTCGTATCGACCAGCTCCCTCTCCCTTCGCCGCCACCGTCCCGACTACCTGGTGTCCGGGGACAATGGGAAGCTTCTGCAGCTCCAGATCGCCCTCAACGGTATGTAGGTCGGTGTGGCAGATGCCGCAGACATCGACGTCGAGGCGAATCTGACCCGGACCCGGCTCCGGCAACGGTAGCTCGACGAGCTCCAATGGCTTGTCCTCGATGGGTGCCGGTTCGCGCAAGATCATCGCTCTCATGTGAGAGTCTCCTTATTCAGAGTAATCCGACCCACGCCGTGTTCGGCAACTGCGGCGACCGAGCACATGGCTCCTCGAGCCACTGAGGCGGCAACCGGATACTCGCATATCGCGAAGTAAGTTCCGAGGAACCTGACGGCCTGGCGCGCGCCCATACCTCAAATTGATGACCGGCTTCCATGGCTTCGCAGAAGAGGTCGATTCCAGGGGCCGAATTGGACGGCCTCGGCTCGCGTACCGGTAGGTGCTTGCGTCGGTCAGCGCCTGGTCCGGGGACGCAAAGCCCTTTGCTAGGCTGAGTCTCAGATGCCAAGGTAGGCTTGCTTAACGTATTCCTCTTGGGCAACCTCACGGGACGGGCCCTCCATGGCGACGCGCCCGTCAGCCAGGACGTAGGCGTAGTCGCTGATGGCGAGAGCCAGTTGAACGTTTTGCTCCACCAGCAACATGGTCAGACCTTCATCTCTGAGGCGCTGAAGGATCTCAAACAGTTCCAGCACCAGAAACGGGGCCAGGCCCAGCGATAGCTCGTCCAGCATGAGAATCTTGGGCTGCGACATGAGTCCGCGGGCCACAGCCAGCATCTGCTGCTCGCCACCCGAGAGAGTGCCAGCTCTCTGACCCGACCGCTCCTCCAGGATCGGGAACAGTTCGTATGCGCGCTGGAGGTTCTCTGAGAAGTGTGGTTGTGCCCGAGCTGTGAACGCCCCCATTTCCAGGTTCTCGCGGACGCTCATGTCGGTGAACAACTGACGTCCTTCCGGAACTAGAATCATCCCGTCCCCGGCCTTTGCGTGAGACGAAACACGCGTCACGTCCCCACCGTCAAAGGTCAGTGCCCCTTCCCACGGCTTGATCTCGCCCATCACGGTGCGCAGGAGCGTGGTCTTGCCCGCGCCATTGGACCCGACCAGCGCCGTCAGCTTGCCGCGCTCCAATTCCAGCGACACATCCCAAAGAATCTGGACCTCGCCGTAGCCAGAAGAGATATTGTGGACTTCCAGCAAACCCATAACTCGTTTTCCCCCAGTCTCCCCAACTCCTTCAATCGACCCGCATCATCTTCTCGGCTAGCTTGGGGTCGCCCAGGTATGCCTCGATCACGCGAGGGTCGTTGGCCACCTCCTCCGGAGCTCCCTCGGCAATCTGCTCTCCATAATCGAGGACAATAACCCGATCGGAGACGTTCATCAGCGCATGCATGACGTGTTCGATGATAAGAATCGTCACTCCCTGATCCCGGATTTCCCGCACAACCTCGACCATCTCCGCGATCTCGGTCGGATTCAATCCAGCAAGTACCTCATCCAACAGAAGCAGGTGGGGACGAGCGGCCAGTGCGCGCGCCAGCTCGAGTCGCTTCTTCTGGGCGACGTTCAGGCTGGCAGCCAGCACATCCCGCCGCTCGTTCAGGCCGACGAAGTCCAACATCTCCTCGGCGATCTCCCGTGCTTGATCGAGAGTTCGACGCTCGTGACCGAAGCAGGCCCCGGCCATCACGTTCTGCAGCACGGAAAGCTCATTGAGCGGCTGCACAATCTGGTGCGTGCGAGCCAGCCCGGTTCGCGCCACGTCGTAAGGTCTCCATCCGGTGATATCTTCTCCTCGGAAGATAACCTTTCCCTCCTCGGGCGGATAGATTCCGTTGATCGCGTTGAAGAGGGTCGTCTTCCCCGCGCCGTTGGGGCCGATCAGTCCCAGGATCTGCCCTTCCGGAAGATCGAAGGTGACGTGCGACACGGCGACCAGACCCCCGAAGCGCTTGGTTACGTTCTCGACCTGCAAGATCACGCTGTTGCCCCGATTCAGTGTCGTCATTCGAGCACCCTCCGCAGGCGAGGGAACCGTCCGCGTAGCCAGCCCACCAGTCCTGCGGGCACGAAGAGGATGATGACCAGCAGCAGCACTCCAGAGACGGTCAGCTGAATGTTCTTGAAGAGCGGGCTGACCAGCAGGTAGCCCCGCAGCCGCTGGTACACGGCCGAACCGATCAGGGGCCCAAGTAGGGTTCCCTGACCACCCAACATGACCATGACAATGGTCTCAATGGACTGCTGGAGCCGGAACGCATCGCCGGGCTCTATGTTGCCGTTCTTGAAAAAGAAAAGCACGCCGATCATGCCCGGGAAAACCGCCGATAGGACGTAGGCCCATGTCTTCGCGTTCGGGGCGACCACGCCCATGACCTCGGCAGCATCCTCGTTTTCACGAATCGCCATCAGTCCCAAGCCGAACCGCGACGACCTCACCAGATAGCTGACGAAGATGGTGGCGACCGTCAGGAAGACCAAGATGGCATAGGCGATCCACAGTGCCTGGTTGGCACCCCCGTACGCCTTGTAGACGTCGAACTTCAACGTCATGCCTGTCGGCCCACCGAAGGGCTCGAAGTTCTTGGCAAAGGCCCTTGCCGCCTCGTTAATCCCGATGGTTGCCAGAGCAAAGTACGCACCCCGTAGGCGCAGGATCGCCTTTCCCAGAAGGAGAGCCAGCAACCCAGCGCTTAGCGCGCCCGTAGGCACGGCCACGTAGAGAGGCAGGTGATGCACGCTCATAAGGTAGAAACCAACGTAGCCCCCCAATCCGAAGAACACAATGTGACCGAAGTTTACGTATCCAGTGTAGCCTTGGATGATGTTCAGACTAGAGGCGAGGCCGACCGAGAGCAGCACGGTGAACGCCACCTCTCGCGAATAGGCTTTGTTGGCGGCGAGCGCCGGCCATAGTCCGATAGCAAGCGCGATTGCCAGCACGAGCCAGAGTCCAGGGTTTCTCCAGGATTTCATGACTCCCCCCCCAACAAGCCCTCAGGCCGCACCAGCAGGATCAGAACAAACAGGCCAAACTCCAGCACGGGCACCCAGGAGGTCTCCATGAACGCCGGTATGAGCCCCTCCATCGCGCCCAACAGTAGCCCGCCGATCAGCGCCCCCAGCGGGTTACCCAAACCGCCCAGCACGCAGATGACGAACCCCTTCACCTGGTAGCTCGCGCCGGCGAGAATTGTGAAGGGGAAGAATGTGGCGATCAGGCCTCCGGAGATGGCGGCCAGCATGGTGCCGAGCCCAAAGCTGAACGCCAGCACCCACGATGATGGTATCCCCATCAACTCGGCTGCCGCTCGGTTGTTGGCCACTGCTCGAATGGCCTTGCCCGGTTTGGTACGGTAGAGGAGGAAGTAGAGCAGCCCCGTCACCAACACGGAGGCCAGAGCGGCTAGCACCCGCGTCCAGGTGACTGTGATAGGCCCGAGGCTGGCGCTTCCCAGGGAGAAGTCCACGTTGCGCGGGGACGTGGTGAAGGTTGCCGTCCCGAGGCCCACGATGATCATGTTGACGGAGAACGTGGCTAGCAGCGTGGAGAGGTACGGGGCGTCGATCACGCGATGAACGGCTATCCCGTAGATCACAATCCCCAGCGCAAGACCGGCGACAGCAATGAGCAGAAGCGTCAAGTACGGATTCATGCCCAGGTTCTCGAAGGCCAGAAAGATGCCGAACATACCCAGGGCGATGAGAGAACCGTGGGACAGATTGATTACACGCATCACGCCCCAGATAAGGGACAACCCCATCGCTGCGACCCCGTAGACGAATCCGAGGAGCAGGCCGTCTGCTAGAGAGGCAACGAGGAAATCAACCATGTGCACCTCCTGAAGGACTCAGGTGGACTGTCGAGTAAAGACCGATCGCTTAGCAGGAGCCCGGACTGGCCAGAAGGGTGCTCGCAAGAGCACATCCGTCTCGGGAACCAAGACAAAGGGATAAGCACGCCGTACGACAATATCAGGAAGAATCCCGTAGGCTGAGTCGCCCTGCTGAGCCCCTTGCAGGGCCTGCCTTGCAGGGGACAACTCAGCCTGCGGGAGAGGGGATCGCCGGTGATCGCTATGGCTTGGGGTACAGCGGGTCGGCCGTCGCACCGCCGGGCGGCCAGACCACTTCCTTGACGAGGTTACCCTCGTCATCCCTCTGCCACTGGATGTAAACCATGCTATGACCGATCTGTAGGCCATGGGCGTCGGCACTGGTCTCGAACTTGATGTCCCCGTAGAACGTGGTCATGTCCATCGCATCCAGCGCCTCTTTCACGGCCATTGTGTCTACCGAGTCCGCCTCCATGATGGCTTTCTGCAGGATCAGGCCAGCCACATACCCTCCAGCCGAGTGGTAGGAGGGCTCCTCGTCGTAGGCAGCCTCGTAGTCCTCGACAAACTCATCCCCTGTGGGCCCGATTTCGGGCGTGTACTCAGCAAGTGGCTCCCACTGGCTGGGACCGATGACCGCTAACGCAGCGTCGCCGAGGTCAGCAAAATCGGGTTCCGGCGGCGCAACCAACAGGGTGATGAATTCAACTGGCACGCCCTTCTCGTGGATCTGTCGGGCGAACGTGCTGCCGTCCTGGAAGTGACCGCCCCCCAGAACCGCCTCCGCCCCAGTCTGCTCGATCTTGTTGATGAAGGGACCAAAATCCGTGGTCGCCGAATCATAGCCCTCGAAGAGCACGATCTCGTAGCCGTTCTCCTCAGCGTAGGCCTCAGCTGCCTCCACCACACTCGTGGCGAAAGTGGCGCTCTCGTACACGAGAGCCACCTTCGTGAGGTCTGGATCCAGTTCACCCAGCATATCTACCGCGCCGGTCAAGTACCGGCTGGCCGGCGTGTAGGCCTGAAAGACCAGCGTGTAGCCCTCCTTGTAGGCAGCGTCGGAGGCAGCTCCCGTGGTTATCATCACCTTGCCGTATTGCTCGGCGATCACCGCAGCGGCAGCCGTGAGGCCACTCGAGTAAGGGCTGATCAGGAAATCTGCGTCGTCCTCGGTCGCAAGCCGCGTGTAGAGCTCCTGAACGCGATCCTTGTTGCTCTCATCGTCATAGGATACGGCGTCGAACGTGACCACGGTACCGTCGCTCAATTCAATGCCACCCGCAGCGTTGATCTGCTCCATCCACAGTTCAAGGCCTCTCTTCTGGCGGGTAGAGGAGACGTTGAGGCTGCCAGTCTGGGACGCTGTGAATCCGATGACCACTGTCTCGGTGGTTGCCTCCTCCTCGGCCGGCGGCTCAGTGGGCTCGGGAGTGGCGGCAGGTCCACATTGCGTCGTGGTCAGCAGCACCGCCAGCAGCAGACCAGGAACAAGTAGGCGTTTCATGCTTTCCTCCTCATCATCATGATGCTAGGTTGGACATGTCCAAGCTGGGCTTTGCCCGACGATCCGTAATTGTTCCTCGCTGACACCCCCTTTGGGTCAATTCCGAACTAGCCATGCCGCGCTAACACGTTGGGCAGCCACTGCATACGCATATCCGCTTAGGCCATTATACTTATGCGCTTGTGGTCGTCAAATCCACGTACGATGATGCGGCGCCCGAGGCCTCGGATAGCGCTTTCGCCTTCGCTCGTCAGCAGATCTCGCCCCA
>JASFVD010000065.1:0-8928 GCA_050050015.1 Anaerolineae bacterium
GGTGGCCAAATCTCGGCCACAGGTTGGATTGACGGCCAGACGGACGCGACAGGGCCTTGTCGCCAGGCCGGATACGGACGCGGACAAGGCCACGCTAACCATACCTTGAACCTGAACGGCTGTGGGTTGCTTCCGCGGCGACCGGCTCGCCGATCCAATTCAGCTCTGAGACCAGGATCTGGGCTCTTCTCGACGCTGGGCTCTGAGATGTCCGTCACGAAGGAAAGCGAGCTGCGCTGGCGAGGGCAAGCTAGAAGACTTGTCCCGTGATGCACCAAGCCGTAAGGGGTCTTCTGCCCTGATGCGCGGTGGGACCTGGTCGCCATTGGATCGCAAATGTCCAGTGGATTGGCGCCCACCACCTTCAAACGGACCAGAGGACCCGTGTTGGTGGTATCGCTGCATCGGGTCGCCAGCCTGAGCATGGCGAACATGATCGGGTACTACGGTGATTCTCGCGACATTCTGTCCCGTGGCCTTGCTGGCTCCACGTGAAGGCTCTCTTGCTCTGGGAGTCGGTTCGCCTCGTATGGTGAGAAAGACGTATCGAAGACGGTAGGAGGAAGACAATGCGACTAGGAAAGAGCCTGATTGGCAACCCAGTCTTCGGCATCAGCGACGGCCGGAAGCTGGGGGAGGTGAAAGACGTTTATCTGGGTCACGATCTGACGTCCGTGGTTGGCATCTATCTGGGACGCGAAGGCCTCCTCAGGCCGACACCACTCTTCGTCGAGCGCGATGACGTCGCGCTCTTCGGCGTGAATGCACTCTTTGCCAAGGGCTCATTCACAGTCCGGGAAGGGGACGAGGCTCCCGAGCCGCCTGGTTGGCTCCGCATGGACCAGCTTCGGGGGCGTGAGGTCCGCACGCCTGGAGGCACCAAGATTGGCAGGATAGGAGACGTCGTCTTGGACGAGGATGCAAACGTTACTGGATTCAGCTTGGTCAACCTTTCCGTCAGGGGCCCGGTAGCCGACGCCGACGCCGTGGCGCGCAGTGCTGTGGTCAGCATCGAGGACGCGGAAGGTGCCATGACGATGGACCTTGCAAAGGCCGAAGAGTCTCTTCTCGAGGTCGATCTGGACAGCCTTTTCGCCGGCCCCGTTCCCGGCCAGATGCCGGAGCAGGTCATGACCACTGAGACCTCTGAAGGGTTGCAAGTGACCAGCGAATCCGATCAGCCAGACTGCGGCACCGGGCCATGAGCTTTGTGTGAAGTCAGGCAAGCCAACCCACGTGTGGGCACATGGTGCCCCAGCTGCCGTTTCGGGAGGTCAAGATGGCCGATCAGAGGATCAATGTGAACACGGCCGATGTTATGGAGCTGACGGGGTTGCCTGGCATCGGACCCGTGCTCGCCCGACGCATCGTCGCCTACCGCCAGACAGTCCATCCCTATGAGCGACCCGCGGATATCACCGCGGTGACCGGTATAGGTGAGACACGCTTCAGCGCAATCGCTGACCGTCTCATAGCTGTGCTGCCGGAGGGTCTTTCTCCCGCATCAGATGAGGAGTCGGAACGACAGGAGCGGGGAGCCGAAGACGAGGAGCTGGCCGACGAAGAGAAGCCAGCTGGCCGAGCCGAGCTCGTCGAGAGGGCGCCGCCGGAAGACCAGGCACTTGATGACGCCGATGCCAGCCCCCTCGGACAGTCCACGCAGGAGAGACGACGTTCCTTCAAAGGGGATGTAGACCTGCCTGCGGCCGAGGTAGCGTCGCCGCAGGAGGCCGATGAGGCCGCATCTGAGGTTGCCCAGCGGCCCGAAGAGAACAAGGTGGCCGCCAGCCCGGAGGAGGAGCCAGCGCAGCCAGATGCTCCCGGGGAGGACGTCCCGACCTCTCCACCGTCGGATCTGGCCGACCGGGTGACACGACCTCGTCGTCCTTGGTCCTGGCTGTGGATAGCCGTCGCTGGTGGACTCCTGGGCATGGTCTTCTCTCTTGTTGTCTTCGCCGGCATCAACGGCTCTCTCGACGTCGGACACACGCGCGCGGTCCTCGATATCAAGGGTGACGTGAACGCCCTGACGACCGACCTGGAGGGCGTCAGCGCAAACCTCGAGGGACTTCGCCGCCGACTCGATGCCCTTGAAGGACTCACCACCAGGATGGACAGGGTTGAGTCGTCAGTGGATGAGTTGCGCCAGGAGACGTCTGATCTTAGGGAACGGACAACTGCTCTCGAGGAAGGCGTCGACGCCCTCTCAGGGAGACTGCAGGCCGTCTCGGATGACGTGGCCGCACTCCAGCAGGAGGCAGAACGAACGCGGAGCTTCTTCAATGGGTTACAGGGCTTGCTCAATGAGGTGTTCGGCGAGACTGACTCACAGCCATCGCCGACCCCGACGCCAAAGGGGAAGTGAGGGCCGAGACAATGACAGGACAGAGCACACGATCTGGTAGCTCATTTCTTCGGTTCATGCGGCGTCTCCTCCGCTTCTTGGTTCGCCTCACCTTCGTTCTCGTCGTTGGAGTTCTCATCGGCGTGGGACTCTTCTACGGGGTACCTTGGGTCTACCGGCGCCTGCTCTGGCCGATCCAGGAGAACAGCGCCCGAGTCGCGATCCTGCAGGAGCAAGTGGCGAAGAACTCGGATACAATCTTCGGCAACCACCGTGCGCTACAGGACCGGATAGTGGACTTGGAGACTCAAGCCGCAGAGATGGGGGAGAGAGCCGCCGTGGAGGCTCAGGACCAGGACATCCTCGAGGATGAGGCTGCCCAACTCGCGCGGCGCATCGCTTCTCTTGAGGATGATCTGGAGGCCCAACAGCAGGCAGTCGACCAGGTCCGAGAGAACCTCAACCAGGCCGAGTTGGGCCTTGAGAGGGAGATCGAGGACGTACAGGGGCAGATCGAAGGCACCAGGCGAGACCTTAGGGATCAGATCGAGAGATCGGAAGAGGATCTGAACGCGTTGGGGGACCGGCTGGGCGAAACGACGGCACAGCTCTCGCTCCTTCAGACGGCGCAAGACCTGCTGAAAGTGCGTCTCCTGCTAGTGGAGGAGAATTTCGGCACCGCGCGCGACACCCTCGATCTTGCTTTGGCCCACCTCGACCATGCCGCTGAGATGACCCCTTCGAGAGCAGATGAGTTGGAAGCCCTGCGAGCGAGGTTTCTGGCGCTGGACGACATGATTGTCCAGCGCTCGTTCCGCACTCGGCCGACGCTGGAGGCCTTGTGGGCTGACGTGGTGAACCTGGCAACGCCTCTGGCGGCCCAGTCGGTCGTCACGGAAACTCAGGCAATCTCGCCGCTTCCCACGCCAACGCCGTCGCGGTAGGCTGGGTCCCAAGGCCCGCTCGGAGAAAGATGCGGATTCCTGCGAAAAGACGCGGAAGGCCACTCTGGGCCTAGGCAAGAGAGTGTGACGTTGGCTGAAGGACGTCGCAGAAGATCCACTCCCTCGGCCCGCGTGCGACGAGACCACCCAGCGACGTCCTGTCACCGCGTAGACCGCGCCAAACGTGCAAAGGAGAAGAGTCCTTGAGCGAGATTCGCTATAGCCGGGGTCTGAGCCTGCGGCAGGTTATGGGCCGGGGCTTGGGTGTGATCGTTATCGTCACCGCCTTTGTCTTGCTGGGGGACGCCATCGGAGTGGCTGGGCCGTTCACTCCTCTTGCGTTCTTTCTAGCTCTCTTGTTGCTGCTAGCGAATCTGCTGGGCTACGTCGAGCTGTCCTTGAGCGGGTCCAGACGTAGCGGCGCCTATGGCCAGGCGCGCGATGCCGAGCACGGATGGGTGAGCTTCTTCACGGGCTGGGCCCTAATCCTCTCTGGGCTGGGACTGTGTGCGCTCCTTGCACGTGGGTTCGGCGATCAGGTCACGGCGCTGCTTCGCGATCACCTGGGCCTGGCTGTTCCCCTTTGGCCATGGGCTGCCGGGCTGGTGCTCTTGCTCGCAACCAACAATGCCCTCGGCACGCGAGAGGGGCGAAGTGGCTTGATTAGTGGCTTCTTGCTGGTGATGGTTGTCCTTGTTGGTCTCACGCTCTTGGCCGTGCCAAACATCGACGTCGCGCACTTCAGCGGGGGCCCCCGCGACTGGCGGCAGGCGCTCAGCTTGCTGATGGCGTCCTTCGTGGGGCTAGAGATTACGGCCACCCTGCAGAGCGAGATGGGGCAGCGGACCCGTGGAGTGCCCCGGGCTCTGCTGGTGACGCCGGCGCTGGCTGCTTTGGTGGGGGCTGTCGTGGCTACCGTCATCATCGGTGTGGTCGGTTCCGGGGCCTTGACCGATTCGCGGCTACCCTTGGCTCTTCTGGGGTCGAGCGTGGCTGGAGGGGCTGGCCGACCGCTCATTCTCGCCGTGGGCGCCTTGGCTCTGGCGGTTGCCTTCAACAGCGCCCTCGTCCTCGTGGTACGCCAACTCTATGCCATGAGCAAGGATGGATACTGGCCCTCAGGCCTGGTGCACACACACAGGCGTTTTGGGACCCCTGTCTGGATTATCATGGTCGTTGCCACGATCCTGCTTTTCTTGACGATGGTCCCCACTCGGTTCCTCGGCCGGTTGACCGGTCTGCTTTACTTGATCGTGCTAATGGGCGTCAATCTGACGCTGACCCTACGTCCGCAGTCGGAGTCGGCGTCCTTCAGACTGCCGTTCCACCCGTGGTTGCCTGGCCTGACCCTGGTCATCGATGTGTTGGTCATCTCGCTCTGGGGGCCGGTCATCACGGCGTCGGCTGCCGTCTGTCTTGGTATTGGCGCCATTCTGTTCCTCACGTATGCAAGAGATCATCATATCCGGGCGCAGGAGGGGGTCACTGTCTTCAAGCCTCCCTCCAAGGAGAAGATCCGGCCTGGCTACCACGTCTTGGTGCCGATTGCCAACCCGGCTACTGCGGGAACTCTGCTCCGTCTGGCCGGCGTGCTGGCTAGACAGCAGGGCGGCGCAGTTCTTGCTCTGCAAGTTGTCACCGTCCCCGAGCAGGTGCCGCTGGAGGAGGGGCGTCACCGGGCGGCGGTAGGGCGGGTGCTGCTGGAGCGCGCAATGGCACAGGCGAAGGAAGAGGGTTTCGCCATCCAGACGATGACGCGCGTGGCGCACAGTGTGGCCGAGGGCATCCTGGATACGGCGCGAGAGGAGGGGGTCGACATGATCCTGCTTGGATGGCGCGGCTACACGCGGTCCGCCGGAGCATCCATGGGCCCCATCATCGACGCCGTCATCCGCGACGCGCCGTGCGAGGTTACGGTCGTCAAAGGGGAGAAATGGCGCCAGGCCAGCAAGATTCTTGTCCCGACCGCAGGTGGTCCCCATGCTCCCATCGCGGCACGTCTGGCCATGGTGCTCTCAGGGGCGTTCGAGTCAGACGTTACAGCCGTCTATGTCCAGCTGGGACGGGCTACTCACCGCCAGATGGAGGAGAACAAGCAGCGCATCGCCCGCACGTTGAATGGTCTGCATTTCCCTCGTCCTCCTGAGCAGAAGGTCATCGTCGCAGACAGCGTTGTTGAGGGTATCGTGCGTGAGGCTGAAGACTACGACCTCGTGTTGCTGGGTGCTTCGGAGGAGGGTCTCTTTGACCAGTTCGTCTTTGGCAGCATTCCGCAGCAGATCGCAGCGCGAGTGCCTAAGACGGCCGTCATCGTTCGACGGTACGGCGGGGCGACAGAGTTTTGGATCCGCAAGCTAACCCGCGGGCTTTTTCAGCTTCTCCCGCGACTTAACGTCGAGGAGCAGCTGGAGTTGCGCGAAGCGATGCGGGACAGCGCACGACCCGGGGTCAATTTCTTCGTGCTCATTGTCCTGTCATCCATCATCGCAACATTGGGGCTGCTCCTAGACAGTGCGGCGGTGGTGATTGGTGCGATGCTCGTTGCTCCCTTGATGTCGCCCATCTTGGGTTTTTCCCTGGGAATGGTCCTGGGGGACGTGCGCCTGATACGTCTGTCGGTTGAGTCGATGTTCAAGGGTGTGGCATTGGCCCTCCTTCTGGCCGTGCTCATCGGCATCCTCTCTCCGTTCAAGGAGTTGACCGAGGAGATAATGATGCGCACGCAGCCGACACTGATTGATCTGGCTGTAGCCATGGCCTCGGGGATGGCGGGAGCCTACGCCCTGTCTCGCGACGAGGTGAGCGCTGCCTTGCCGGGTGTGGCCATCTCGGCCGCACTGATGCCTCCACTCGGCGTGGCAGGTCTGGGGCTTGCCCTAGGGAGGCCTCAGGTGGCGGGGGGAGCCTTCCTGCTGTTCCTCGCGAACATCGCCGCGATCAGTCTGGCTGGCGTGATTATCTTCATCCTCCTGGGCGTGCGGTCTCAGACGTGGCAGCCGGAGACGAACCGGCGAATCAGGCGCGGACTTTTCGGGTTTGTGGTGCTGGTGCTGGTCATCGCGATTCCACTGGGCATCATCATGGCCGGAATCGTGCGCCACGCGGACACGCGTCAGGAAATCCAGCAGGTGCTGACAGAGGAAATGTCGGCACAGCATGGGACTCTCGTCGTTTTTGAGCATCAGTCGGAAAGCGGCAGCCTGGAGGTCGTCGCGACGGTGAGATCCTCCGAGAGGCTTGACGAAGGGGTTGTGGATGCGATGGCTTCAGCCCTTGAACGAAGACTGGATCGCTCCGTCAAGCTTGAAGTGATTGTGTTACCCGTCGTCCGTTCCCAAGAATCGTAGTCCGAGCGCTGCCTTCCCCATCCCTGCCTCTGTTCTGCTAGAGCCGGGGCGGCCTACCGAATCCCCGGCATCACAGGCGGGCGGGCGCCGCACTCTCGTTCCTGCGTTGCCAGTTTGGGCCTCGCGACCTTCGGCTCAGTTTCCTCCACCAAGTGGCCTACTCGATCTCCCGCGCTGAGAGCCGACCCATCGCGAGCGGGCAGGGGTGCCTCGGGTGGAACTTTTCGCCTCCCCCGTCCGTCGTATAGGTGACGCAGCAGGTTGCGGACAGGTGCCTGCAACACAATTGGTCGACCCAAGGAGGTCTAGCATGAGAGTATCGATTGTCATCGTCCTGATCCTCTCTATCCTTGTGACAAGTTGCGGAATCGCTCAGGAACCGGCCGGCAAGCGCGGCCCGGGCGTTGCTGTCTCTTCGGAAAAGGAAAGGCTGTCGCCCGAGATCCCCGAGGCCGAGATGAGCGAGCTGGTGGAGGGGAACAGTACATTTGCCTTCGACCTGTATCGAGTCCTGGTCGAGCAACAGGGCGACCAGAACCTCTTCTACTCGCCGTTCAGCATCTCGCTGGCGCTGGCCATGACGCACGCGGGAGCTCGCGGGGAGACGGAGGAGCAGATGGCGGATGCGCTCGAGTTCACCCTGCCGCAAGACCAGCTTCATCCCGCGTTCAACGCGCTGGATCAGGAGCTCGCGCAGCGGGGTGAGGGGGCTGAGGGCAAGGATGAGAGGGGATTCCGGCTGAATATCGCCAATGCTATCTGGGGGCAGAAGGACTACACATTCCTTGATGCCTTCCTGGACGTGCTGGCCGAGAACTACGGCGCGGGGCTGCGTGTGCTCGACTTCGCTGGCGCGCCGGAGGAGTCGCGTGTCACGATCAACGAGTGGGTCGGCGAGGAGACGGAGGGGAAGATCGAGAACCTGATTCCTCAGGGTGCTATCGATTCGCTGACCCGGCTGGTGCTGACCAATGCCATCTACTTCAATGCTGCTTGGGCGATGCCTTTCCAGGAGGAGGCGACGAAGGATGGGCCTTTCACGCTGCTCGATGGCGATCAGGTGACGGTGCCGATGATGCGTCAGACGGAGTCGTTTGGCTACGCCGAAGGTGAGGGTTATCAGGCGGTGGAGCTGCCCTACGATGGGCGCGAGATGTCGATGGTGATCTTGCTGCCCGATAGAGCGGGATTCGAGGCGTTCGAGAATTCCTTGAGTGCCGAGCGGGTGCGGGCCATCGTCGAGGATCTGGAGTATCGGCAGGTCGCTCTGACGATGCCGACGTTCGAGTTCGATTCCCGCTTTGGACTCAACCAGGCGCTTCAGCTGATGGGGATGCCGGCGGCATTCACCGGTGGGGCAGACTTCTCCGGCATGACGGGCAAGAAGGACCTGTTCATCTCCGACGTTGTTCACAAGGCCTTCGTCTCGGTGGATGAGGAAGGCACAGAGGCCGCGGCGGCCACAGCGGTGGTCATGGCAGAATCGGCAGCGCCGGCCGAGCCCGTTCAGGTCACCGTGGACCATCCTTTCATCTTTCTCATCCGCGACACAGAAACTGGAACCGTCCTGTTCGTAGGCCGTGTGTTGGATCCTGATGCGTAGGAGGGAGAATCCCGAGATCGGCCTTTCGCCCGGATATCCGTTGGTGAGACTTAGGATCCTCCTTCACGGTCGATGGCATGCTATCGGGATCCTCCCTCCTGCAGTGAGCGCTTCCGCGAGCGGAAAGGAGCACTCCGAGGCTTCTGGCGAACGGCTTTTTCGCTCGATCGGCGGCTGTGCTCCCGACTGACCCAACCTCCATCTGTCGAAGGCATCGAGATGCCAGCCCCCGTGCTCGATCGACCAGTCTGCCCGGAACCTTTCGGCGGTGGCAATCGTCAGTGAAACAGTGAACCAACCTGCGGCCGGCTGACTGGCTTCTCCCTTGATGGTTTCGAGGGGAGGCAAGCGGGCGGTAACGTGAGAAGAGACTGGAGATGTGGAGGAGGAATGATGAGAAATAGGCTCTCATCAGCTGTCTTAGTGCTCGTTCTGAGCTCAGTGATCGTCAGTTCCTGTGGCACACCGACGCCACGGCCTAGTGAGCCCCCAGTATCCGCAGCGCATGGAACCGAGCAGGGGCCGCCCACGCCTGCCCCGTCCGAAGCGGAATCCACAGAGGAGGATGTCAAAGTGGCCGGCATGGCGATAGCATCTGATCGGGATCGTGTGGTCTCGCCCGAGCTCCCCGAGGCCGAGATGAGCGAGCTGGTGGAGGGGAACAGTACATTTGCCTTCGACCTGTATCGA
>JASFVD010000066.1:0-8924 GCA_050050015.1 Anaerolineae bacterium
TGGCCGTCAGTCCATGGGGCACGCCCTCGACCAGAATGTGCGAGGCTTTTCGCAGCACATTCCCCGAGCCGACCAGGATGATGACGCCGATGACCAAGCTGATGAGAGGATCGACCACCGTCCAGCCAGTCAAGACGATAACGACTCCGGCAATGATGACCCCCACCGAGGCCAGAGCGTCGCCAAGCACGTGCAAGAAGGCACTGCGAACGTTCAAGTCCCCGTGGTCGTGCCCGCGCAGCACAGATGCGACGATCAGGTTGACCACCAGGCCCACGACCGCCACCGCCAACATCGGACCAGCCAGAACCGGCTCGGGGTTGGAAAAACGTCTGATGGCCTCGCGAAAGATCTCAAAGGCAATTAAGAGCAGCGTTGCGCCGTTCGCCAGAGCCGCCAGAACGCGCAGGCGGTGGTAGCCGTAGGTGTGACGATCATTCGGCGGCAAGGACGTCAACCGGATGGCCACGTAGCTCAGTGCCAAGGCAAAGATGTCTAGGAATACGTGTGCTGCGTCGGACAGGAGTGCAAGGCTGCGCGTCAGCAGCCCACCAGCCAGCTCGGCAACGAAGATGAGCCCGGTCAGGCTGAGCGACAGCACGAAGCGCCTCTCAATCGCACCTTGTCCGTGGTCGTGGTTATGCCTCATGCCCTGACTCAACAATCCCTGGCAGACACAACCGGTCTGCCGCCTTCAAGCCGCAGTTGCCACGCGGCCGCCACAAAGATATTCAATCCACTGCATATGCTACCGAAGGACACGCAACGTGTCAAGGACGGACCGATTTCTGGGAGGATAGTGCATCATTCCGAGGACGACAGAGCCTCTGTTGCAGCAGAGGCCGTGAAGCGCAACAGAAGGAAGGTGCCCCTCTAGGTTGGATGCTCAACCGGCTCACACGTGGCGTGAATGTAGGCGAAACCATCCCTTGGCGGCAGCAGGTCGGTCACTTCAGTAATCTCGAAGCGATCTCCGTCGAATGTAACGTGGTCACCCACCTCGGGGGGCTGGTCCTGGTTGATGATCGCGCCAGGATGAGAACCTCGGGCGACGACGTAGCTCACCTTGTAGATCACAGCTCCCCTCCCGTCTCCAGTCGCACCCTCAGGTTCCGGTGTCGCAGCTTGAACGAGAGATCCGATGCGATGTTTCGCATGAGCACGTAGCCGATTCGGGCGTCCTGGTCGCAGAGAGCTAGCAGCGCAGGACGCCGAATGGCATACAGCGTCGTGCCATCCTGGACACATCGGATTGTCGCCGAGCGGTTACCGCGATCCACCAACGACATCTCACCGAACGACTGACCGGGGCCGAGCTCCACGATGGATGTCATCCTCGGCGGGCCAGGCACGTCAGGGATGGAGCCCTTGGAGACCAGAACCTCCACCATGCCGTCACGGACAATGTAGACGCTGTCCCCGATCTCGCCCTCACGTACGACAACGGCTCCGCTCTGATACTCGACCTGTTCTGTTAGAGCGGCAACCTTCTCCACCTGCTCATCCGTGAGTCCGGAGAACAACTCGCTCCGGCGCAGCATATCTATCACTGTCATGGCTGTTCCCCACCTCCAAGCTTGTTCAGTACCGCTGCTTTGCTGACGTAGTGGGCAGCAAAGGCCCGCAAACGCTCGATCTCCTCTCCCGTTAGCTCCCGAATCACCTTCGCCGGCACGCCCAGCGCCAGGTGTCTGGGTGGGATCACCTGGTCCTCTGTGACGACCGCCCCGGCGCCAATCATCGCCTCTCGGCCCACTATGGCGCCGTTGAGCACGATGGCCCCGATGCCGATCAGCGCTCCATCTTTGACCGTCGCACCGTGTACCACAGCCCTATGACCGACAGTCACGCCGGTCCCTACGGTGCAGGGAACGCCCTCATCGGTGTGGATCACGGTCAGGTCCTGCACGTTAGTGCGTGCTCCGATCACGATCGGTTCGTTATCACCCCGCAACACGCAGCCAAACCAGACGCTGGCCTCGGGCCCTATCTGCACACTGCCCACGATGGTGGCATTCTCGGCGATGTAGGCACTATCGTCGACTAACTCGTCACGATATGGGGGGCCCACGGCTACCCTCATCTTTCCGCATCCAGCCGCCTCAGATCAGGCGAACTCTGTCTTCCAGACCACGACTTCCAGCCATCGCTCCTCAACTCTGTGAAGATCTTCGGGGCTTCAGGATCTCCATGCTCTCACATCTCAGCAGGTGATCCCATTGTACCACACAAGTGGATCACACCAAAAACTGGAGCCGGTGATCACTGTGCGATCCCTAGGATGCGCGATTCCACCCGAGATTACTTCCATCACCGTCCGGGCACTCTCTCGAGATCCAACCTTCCCAAGGAAACGCTTGGCGTCTGGCCTTGCCTCCAGTACAATCACACCTGTCGCATGGGGCACTCACGGTGGCCGTCCCCGAGACCGAATGGCACCCTTGAGCACACTATGACAGGGCCCAAAGCACGACGCTGTTGACACGCTCCGACACCCGCGGTCATCCAGTTGCACGGGCAATAGCTTCTATCAGATTGCTCGACACATCCGGCGTCAGCGGCCGACCATGTCGTGAGACATCGGGCGCGTGCCCAGTCGGAGACAGCGGCTCAGGGCTACTCAACCTTCACAGCAGCTGCACCATACGAGCGAAAGAGGCTTGGCATTGGACAAGATCTTCTATCCTGACAGCATCGCTGTCATCGGCGTCTCCGAGAAACCCGACAACCTGGCAGCGGGTATTGTCCGCAACCTTGTCGTTTTCGGCTACGGCGGGGATATCCACGCGGTCGGTCTTTACGAGGGCCAGGTTCACGGCATCCCCATCGTCACGTCCGTGGAGGCTCTCCCTGACGACGTAGACCTGGCCGTGATCCTCACCCCGGCAGCCACGGTGCCCGACCTGCTCGACGCCTGTGGCCGGAAGGGCATCAACCGGGCCGTGATCGAGACCGGCGGTTTCACGGAGTTCTCGGACGCTGGTCGTCTGCTGGGGGAGGAGGTATGCGCCGCGGCACGCCGCCGGGGCCTCCGCTTTGTCGGGCCGAACTGTATCAGCGTGGTCAACATGGAGAACGGTCTGTGCTTACCCTTCGCTCGGCTCGACCGGGAAGCGGCCAAGGAAGGGCCAGTCTCGGTTCTGGCGCAGAGCGGGGGCGTGTCGATCACCTATCTGATCTTGCTCAGTGAGGTAGGTCTGGGAGCGAGCAAAGTGGTGAGTATGGGGAACAAGGCCGACCTCGACGAAGTCGACTATCTCTCCTTTCTCCTGCAAGATCCCGCGACCGGGGTCATCTGCCTCTACCTGGAAAGCATGGAGCAGGGGCGCCGCATGTTGGAGATGGCATCGTCCTCATCCAAGCCCGTGATCGTGCAGAAAGCGAATCGAGGCCGTGCCAGTGCTCAGATCGCCTTCTCGCACACGGCAGCATTGACCAGTGACGACCAGATCGTCGATGCGGCACTGCGCCAGGCTGGCGTTCCTCGAGCCAACACCTTCGACGAAGCAGTGGCGCTGGCGCAGGGATTCGCACTCCCACTCGTCGTTGGGGATGACCTGCTTGTCATCTCTCGATCGGGGGGACACGCCGTCGTGGCGGCGGACGCCGCAGAGGACCACGGTTTTCGACTCACGTCGATCCCCGAGGACTTCGCGACCGAGCTACGTGGCATGTTCCGGGCTGACGTCATCGCGCCCACGAACCCGCTCGATCTTGGCGCCATCTTTGACTTCGATGTGTATGCCCAAGTCGTGGAGAGGAGTCTGCAGGCTCTTGATCCAGACGCCATCCTCCTTGTTCATACGTATGCCTCCGGTCAGGAGGCTGCCATGTCAAGGCGGTTGGCCCATCACCTCGAGGACTTGACTCGAAGGCTGGACACTCCGCTGGCCTTCTGTGCCTTTGCACAGGGTGCCGAGGTGGAGAATCTCAGGCGTGAGACGGAGCTTCCCATCTTCACCGAGATTGAAGCCGGCGTGCGAGCACTCGCAGCATCGCGCGATCGACACACCCGGGGCGACCGCCTCCTTCCACTGCCCACGACACCGGCGGAAAGAGCTGAGAAGGTCGAGACTCTGATGGCCCGTGAGGGCGCCCTGACCACGGACGCAGCCTTGGATCTCTGCGGGCATTTCGGTTTCCCGGTTGAGGAATGGGCCGTGGTGGAGGACCGTGAAAGCGCATCGTTCGCCGCCGCCGCCTTTGGATACCCTGTCGCCCTCAAAGGCCTCTCCTCCCGGGTCTCGCACAAGTCCGACGCTGGCCTGGTGGCACTGGATGTCGCAAACGCACACGAGCTCCAGGGGGCGTTCGACGCTGTTTCGGCGGCGCTTGAGAGGCAGGATCGAGAAGGGACGCAGAAGCGCATGATGGTCCAGCGCATGGTCTCCGCAGGGCGCGAGGTGATCATCGGAGGGAAACGTGACCCAAGCTTCGGTCCCGTCGTGATGTTTGGCCTTGGAGGACTCTACGTCGAGGCGATCCAGGATGTCGTCTTTCGACTGGCGCCCCTTTGCCGCCAGGAAGCCCGTGAGATGACGGAGGAGCTGCAGGGCAGCCGACTGCTGCACAGCATACGGGGAGAGGAACCAGTGGATCTGGAGAGCTTGGTCGATGCCCTGCTCTCTATGTCGAACCTCCTGGTCGCCTGTCCCGAAGTCCTTGAGATCGAGGTAAATCCCTTCATGGTTTTCGACACGGGCGCTGCGGCGATAGATGCGCGGGCACTCCTCAGAAGCCAAAGAACTTGACGAAACCCTCCTTTCCCGTTACAATCGCCTCGCATTTTCGTGAATCTAGTGGGTCTGCTGTAAAAATGTTTGAGAGCCTGACCGACAAGCTACAGTCCGTCTTTCGAGATTTGGGCAATCGTGGCGTCCTGCGCGAGGATGACGTCGAGGCCGTGCTGCGCGAGATCCGCCTAGCCCTTCTTGAGGCAGACGTCAACTACAAGGTCGTCAAAGACTTCACGAACCGTGTCCGAGAGCGCGCTGTCGGCGCCGAGGTCACAAAGAGCCTCAGCCCCGCTCAGCAGGTCATCAAGATCGTTCACGAGGAGTTGATCGAGACCCTTGGGCAACCGGGACGCCTGGAGCTCTCAGGGGCGGCCCCCTACGTCATCATGGTCGTCGGCCTGCAGGGATCCGGCAAGACGACCACGGTCGCGAAACTGGCACAGCATCTCTCGGAGAGAGGCCGCCTACCCATCATGGTCGCAGGCGACACGTATCGCCCCGCGGCAGGCAAGCAGCTGGAGGTGCTCGGTCGTCGGCTCGATCTGCCTGTCTACGGAGATGGACAAAGCAGACCGCCAGATATCTGCGCTCAGGGCGTACGAGAGGCACGTCGCCGCGGTCACGACGTGATCATTCTCGATACCGCCGGCCGGCTCCAGATCGACGACGAGATGATGTCGGAGTTGGAAGCCGTCAAGCAGGTAACAAATCCCGTCGAGACGTTGCTAGTGGCCGACGCCATGACGGGACAGGAAGCAGTCAACGTCGCCGCAGGGTTCCATCGCCGAATCGGTTTGACGGGGCTTATCCTGACCAAGGTGGACGGCGACGCCCGCGGCGGTGCCGCTATAAGCATGCGAGCGGTGACTGGTGTTCCGATCAAGTTTCTGGGCACCGGGGAAAAGACCGACGCGTTGGAGGTCTTCCATCCAAACCGGCTTGCGTCCCGCATTCTGGGGATGGGGGATGTACTGACACTCATTGAGCGGGCCGAGCAGACCTTCGATGAGGAGCAGGCCAAGCAGATGGAGCGCAAGATACTGCAGGCCAGCTTCGATCTGGAGGACTTCTTGGAGCAGCTGCAGCAGGTCAAACAGATGGGTCCGCTGACCCAGCTCCTGGAGATGGTCCCCGGCATGCGGGGGCTGTCCCAGCAGGTCTCCGCCGAGGCGACCGATGAGCAGTTCAAGCATGTCGAAGCTATGATCCTCTCAATGACTTCCGAGGAGAGGCGCAACCCGCGCATCATTAAGGGGAGCCGTAAGAAGCGCATCGCCGCAGGAAGCGGCACCTCGGTGCAGGAAATCAACATGCTCCTGCGACAGTTCCGGCAAATGCAGAGCATGATGAAACAGCTGGGACGGGGGCGCGGGGATATGCAGCGGCTGATGCGAATGCTAGGATAGTTGGCAGATTGCCAGATTGGGAGATTGGCAGCCACGTCATGGGTGCACATCTCTTTGAATCTGCTAGTTTCCCAACCTACTTGTCGTTATGTATTCACCAGTCTGAACAGGAGGAGTATGGTCAAGATCCGGTTACGTCGTGTTGGCTCTAAGAAGCAAACAAGTTTCCGCGTCGTGGTAGCAGACTCTCGAGCTCCGCGCGACGGAAGGTTCATTGAGGAGATCGGGTTCTACAACCCTCGCACCGAGCCGGAGACGCTAAGGATTAAGGAAGAAAGGGCTCTGCATTGGCTGAGCGTGGGAGCGCAGCCGACCGACTCGGCTGCGCGCCTGCTGAAAACGTTGGGCACCCTGGATCGCTTCGAGCGTCTGAAGCAGGGCGAGCCACTGGAGGACCTGCTTGCCGAGGCTGAGGCCCCGGCAGAGGAAGAGGGCGTGGAAGCACCGGCCTCCGAGGTACCGGAACAGGCAGAGGAAGTTCCGGCGACGGAGGCACCAGAGGAAGCCACGGAGGAAGAGGCTGCGGAGGGTGAGGTCGAGCAAGCCCCGGAGGCTGAGGAATCCATGTCCGAAGAGCCGACGACAGAGGAGGGGGCCGAAGAAGAGGAAGAGGCCGAGGAAGAAGAGGAACCCAAGCTCGAGGCAGAGAGCGACGAGGCAGAGGAAGAAGGAGCCGACGAAGCTGAGGAGGAAGAGGAGCTGGACGAGGCAGAGGACTAGCTAGCGCTCGTTGGAAAGACCTTTGTGCACGTGGGGCAGTTCCTTTTCTGCGAACGCCGTTCCCAGATGGACACGCACGGACCCGGCATCGCAGGGGAACCTTGCTCCTCCACTGCGTCTTCGCGTACACACATCCGTCCACGTCATCACTTAGGAAGGAGGAGCAACCATGGCTTCTTCGATGAAGGATTTGGTTGAATACGTTGCCAAGGCAATCGTGGATGAACCCGAACAAGTACACGTTTCCGAGATCGAGGGCGAGAATTCCGTCATCTTGGAGCTTCGTGTCGGCCCCGACGATATGGGGCGCGTCATCGGCAAGGGGGGACGCACCGCCAATGCCATGCGTCGGCTCGTGCGTGTACTCGCCGCCAAACAGGACAAGCACGCGAATCTGGAAATCGTCTAGACCAGGCCTGGTCGCCGAGCTTCCCATCCTCCACTGGTCGACGAGTGGCAAGCATCTATGATATGAACAGAGATGAACAGACGGATAGCTATCGTGAAGGCTCAGGAGACAACGAAAACCCTGAGCCTTCTCATATCGTCGTGGGAGAGGTGCGCCGACCGCACGGCATACGGGGTGAAGTGCGTGTCGAGATCCTCACAGACTATCCTGAGAGGCTGGTTGAGCACGAGCATCTCTACCTTGCCCATCCCAGAACGCCTGACAACGTGGAACGGTATCCGCTCGAGGCGGTCCGCCCCCACAAGGGGATACTCCTGATGAAGCTCGGGGGAATTGACGATCGCGATGCGGCTGAGGGGCTGCGCGGGATGTTGGTGCAGGTGCCCCTCGAGGATGCCGTGCCGCTCGAGGAGGACGAGTACTACTACTTCCAGTTGAGCGGGATGGACGTAGAAACCGACACTGGGGAATGGCTGGGCCGCGTGGCGGACGTCGTCGGAGCTGGTGCGCACGATGTCTACGTCGTGCGCGGGCCTCGCGGAGAGATTCTCCTCCCAGCGATCGAGGATGTGATCCTCGAGCTCGACACAGACACACGCAAGATGGTCGTGCACCTGCTTCCCGGTATGCTGGAGGAGGTCACAGGGTGAGTGACCTGGGCTATTGGGTGGGCTTCAACAGAGTCCAAGGCATCGGCCCCCTCAGGTTGCGAGCGCTGCTCGATACTTACAGCAGCATTGAGCGCGCCTGGCACGCCGCTCCGGAGCAGCTGCGCGACGTCGGCCTCGACAGCCGATCGGTCACCAACCTGGTCAAGACGCGTTCCGAGATCGATCTAGAGCGGGAACTGGAGCGGATACGGAACATAGGCGTCCAGGTTCTCACCTGGGAAAGTCCAGACTACCCGCGGCTGTTGCTGGAGACCCATGCACCTCCGCCCGTCCTCTACGTCAAGGGCGAATTGAGGGAACAGGACGCCTGGGCCGTAGCCATTGTTGGCACACGCCGGGCCTCGACCTATGGTCGGGAGGTGACCAGACGTCTTGCCGGCTCGTTGGCGCGCAATGGCGTCACCGTGGTCAGCGGCATGGCCCGCGGCATCGACGGAGTAGCCCATCGCGCGGCGCTGGAAGCCGGCGGGCGCACCATCGCCGTCTTTGGCTGCGGAATCGACCACATCTATCCAGCCGAGCATCGCAAGCTGGCGCGGCAAATCGCCGCCCGTGGGGCTTTGGTCAGCGACTATCCGTTGGGGACCCCTCCTGAGGGCAGGAATTTCCCCCCCCGCAATCGGATCATCAGTGGGCTTAGCCTGGGCGTTCTCGTGACCAACGCGGGAAAGACAAGCGGAGCTCTTATCACCGCCGACTTCGCAGCGGAACAGGGCCGTGACGTGTTCGCTGTGCCGGGCAGCATTCTCACACGGGGCAGCGTCGGTCCAAACCAGCTGATTCAGGACGGGGCCAAGCTGGTCATTCGAGGCGAGGACATTCTGGAGGAGCTCAACCTGGCTATGGCCGCAGAACAGAGGGAGGTTCGCCAAGCGCTTCCGGAGGACGAGACGGAGGCGACCCTCCTGAGACACCTCTCGACAGATCCGACGCACGTCGACGAGCTACAGCAGCAGATGGACCTGCCCATCTCGCAGGTGAC
>JASFVD010000067.1:0-8896 GCA_050050015.1 Anaerolineae bacterium
ATTATACCGCAGGAACCCAGAACCGCTCGCTCAAGGTCACCCGCTCACAGCGGCGTCTGGTCGATCCCTCTCCCGTCAGGGCATCAAGACGGCGACGAGCCAGATGACGGCAGCGCCGACCGTAGCCGCCCAGAGGGGGCTGAGGGCCGTTATGGCGGCTGGACCACGCAGGAAGGCAGTCTCCGTACCGGCTAGCAGCCCCAGCACCTGGGCAGCCTGCACTCGGATCGGGATGAGCCGCCGACCCGTCTGGTCTCCCACACTCTCCAAAGACCCGGAGGCGAGAATAACAGGCATGAACGCGAGAGACAGCGCCAGGCCGATCAAGGCTCCCGATGGCGAGAGCCCTATCTGCCCTGGAGCAATATCGCCGAGGATGCCCACCACCACCGTCACGATCAGGGCCAACGCCGCGAATGCGAGGCGCCGACGGGCCGGGTCCGGCAGCAAGCTGTCGAGGACGAAAGCAAGTGCCGTGATGACGCCAGTACCAAAGTTGCCCTTCATCGTTAGCCACCCACCCAGCCCCAGCAGGCCCAGAGAGTCTAGAACGCCGGCCGAGAGCCCTGTGGTTCGATTCACAACACGCATCAGGACAACCAGCCAAAGGGCGACGTCGAGTCGAGGTAACCCCCAGAGGAAGAGACCAAGGGCCCCAAATTCGATGGCAGCAAAGGCCGCCAGAGGATGATCGGGATCGAGCTCGCGGCAGAGAGCCCAAGCAAGAAACACAGCTATTCCGGCCTGGGCGCCCCATGCGGCGCTAGCGAACCACGGTTCTCCTGAGAGGAGCTGCCATAGCGCCCCGGCTGCCGTGACGGCGATTGTCGCCGCCACGATGGCACGGTTGCTGGGCAACCGGAGGTCGACGGATCGGCCGACGGAGGTGATATCGCGCAGGTTCATCAGTCAATCCACGGCAAGGGACAAGTGGATTGGCAGCAAGCTCGTACCTCATCGTTGGCGAGCGCGGGGCCCTCGGCAACGCGGGCCTCATCCCGAACCTGGGTGCTATGATTCAGCCTGGACCGCACGATAGAAGATCTCCAGGCCCTCTTCCGCCTCACGGCGCGTGATGGTCAGAGGTGGAATGACGCGGATGGTTTGCGTCCAGTGACCGCACGGGTACATCAGAAGGCCATCATCGAGGCAACGATCTAGGATGCGCCGCACCCCCTCGGTGTGCGGCTCCTTCCCCGTCCCAGGTCTCACGAACTCGACGGCGATCATCAACCCCTCTCCTCGCACGTCGCCGACGATAGGCGAGTCTGCCTGGAGCTCCTGGAGCACGTCCATTATGTAGGCACCTTGCTGGCGAGCGTTCGCCAGCAGCCCCTCGTCGCGGATCACGTCAAGGGTGGCCAGAGCCGCGGCACAGGCCATCGGGTTGCCACCGTATGTCGTGCCATGGGAGGCCGAGCCCCACTGTCCCATGATCTCGCGACGGGCTCCAATGGCGCCCAGCCGGAAGCCGTTGGCGATACCCTTCGCCAGGCAGACTACATCAGGCTGCACCTCATAGAGGTCCGCAGCGAACCACTGGCCCGTGCGCCCGAAGCCAGACTGCACCTCGTCGAAGATAAGCAGGATGCCACGCTCGTCGCAGATGTCGCGCAGAGCCCTAAGCCAACCGCGGGGCGGGAACACATAGCCGCCCTCCCCTTGCACCGGCTCGACGAGCATTGCAGCGACGTCCTCGGGCGGGACCACGTACTCGAAGAGCCGTTCGATGTCACCCAGAGCCTCTTCGGCGCAAGCCTGGTCAGTTGAAGCGGCGGAGCGGTAGGGATAGGGGAAGCGGGCGAAATGGACTCCAGGGAGGTGCGGGCCGTGGCCCCTACGATACTCCGCCTTAGAGGCCGTGACGGCCGTGCCGCCCACCATGCGCCCGTGGAAGCTGCCCAGGAAGGCAATCAGGTCGGGCCGCCCCGTGACGTACCGTGCTAGCTTGAGGGCAGCGTCGACCGCCTCGGACCCGCTGTTCCCGAAGAAGAACATGTTCGCCCCGCCGGGCGCCACGCTGCCCAGCTCGTGGGCCAGGCGCAGCATCGGCTCGTGGGCCATCACGCCGGCAGGGGCGTGGACCATGTGCTTCATCTGCTCGCGTGCCGCGGCCACGATCCGCGGGTGGTTGTGTCCAGCATTGCAGGCCCCGAAACCGGCAAGGAAGTCGAGGTACCGCTTCCCCTCCTGGTCGTAGACGTAGACCCCTTCAGCCCACGCCGCCCGCATGTTGGGCCAGTCCTGAGCCAGGCAGGGGGCGAGAAGTTCGTCCAGTCGCGCGTGAAGCTGCTCAAACGTTGGTTCCTCGTTCATCGTTCAGTCCTCCAGTGCGGATCCAATCCAGTTATTTCTCATCTGAACTTGAGCACGCTGCACCCGACGAAAACGGCGATGATCAGCGCCAGCCAAAGATAGTCCACCCACCTGGCGGACAGAGTCTCGATCGCGGTCGGCTCGATGGGCGCCCCGAATCCCTTCGTCTCCATCGCAATCTGAAAGTCGTTGGCCTTGCGGAAGAGAAGCAGGATCAGCGGCGTGATTATAGGTATGTAGGCTTTGAAGGCCCGCTGGAAGACATTCATGCCATCAATGTCAAAGGCGCGTAGCTTCTGCGCGTCGACAATGGAGTTCCACATCTCGAAGATCAGGTTGGTGAAAGAGAGCGCGCTGACGAACATGAACGTCAGGGTATGAGGCACGCGCAGCCTTCCCATGGCCGTCATGATCTCGGAGGTAGAAGTGGTCATCACAAAGAGTGGAAGGGAGGATGTGGCCACAAGAATGCGGACGCATAGCACGAGCCCGAACCACACGCCCTCCCTGGTGATCACCCCTAGATCCGCCTCCCAAAGCCTCAAGTGCCCGAGGACGATGAGCGGCGTATCGCCTCCGCGATAGGTCAGCCCCTGGACGAGAACTAGAAAGATGAAGGTTCCCAGAAGGATCTTCAGTAGAGTTGCGAACCGCCTCAACTCGACCCGCGCCAGGACCCATCGGAGGGCCGAGAAGCCGAGCCAGATGAGCAAGATCGACATGTCGGTCTCCCTTATAGGATACATGACCAGCACCAGGGTCAACAACACGTAGACCATCTTGACCAAGGGGTGCAGACGGTGGATAGGCGTGTCCAGGTGGGTGTAGCGGAATGCGGGCTGCATTCTAGGTCACCTCCTTGCTGCGACGCGGCGCCAGCACCCCATACAGATCCTCAAGGGTCATCACGCGCTGTGGGACGCCGATCGAGGCGAGCTCTGCGCTCACCTGAGCAGCCACCGGAGGGACGACGAAGCTCTTCTTCAGTTCTTCGACCTGTGCGAAGACCTCGGCGGTTGGGCCGTCCAGCAGCACCTGCCCTTGATAGAGTACGACCAGGCGATGTGCATATCGTGCGATGAGATCCACATCGTGCGTGATCATGAGGACCGTGCCCCCCTTCTCCTGGTGGAAGCGCTTGGCAAGGTCGGCCAGCTGGTACCGCCCACGATGATCCTGGGCCGTGGTGGGCTCGTCCATAATCAACACCTGAGGCTCCAACGCCATCGTAGCAGCTACGGCCAGCTTCCGCCGATCGCCAAAGGAGAGACGGAACGGGAATAGGTCCCCCTCCTCACTCAAGTCCACCATCTCCAGCGTCTCCTTGACGCGCTGCTCAATCTCATTCTCCGGAACACCGACGTTACGCAAACCGAAGCGAATCTCCTCGTGACTGTAGCTCGTGAAAAGCTGATAGTCGGGATTCTGAAGCACAAGTCCGATCCGACGCGCGATGTCCCCCACAGAGAGCCCGCTAATACTCTCTCCCTTGAAGAGAACATCGCCGCTCTTGGGCTGCAGCAGTCCCACGAAACTCTTGACCAGCGTGCTCTTCCCCGAACCGTTCTGGCCGACGATGCCGACGAACTCACCGCGGTGAATCCGGAGATCGACATCGCGCAACGCCACCACCGAGGGCGGGCCGGGATACTCCACGGTGAGGTCAGAAGCCTCCAGCACGATCGGCGAGTCTCCGTCCGTCACCCAGGATTGAGGGACAGCCTCGGGACGAACCGCCAGGTGGCCGCGCTCGACCTCGTGGCGGATTCGCTCCGCGACCTTCGACAGCGTCAGGTCAAACTGAGCCTCTTGCCGGCTTGAGTCGTCGGCGCGCCATCCGTCGAGCCGCACCAATGTTGACTCGATCAACGTCAGAGCCGGGGTCTTGACTCCGGCGGCCTCTAACTCCGCTGGACGACTGAAGACCTCGCCAGGCTTGCCCTGTAAGACGGTCTGGCCCTGATCAAGCACGAGAATCTGATCGGCCAGCCGCAGAATCTCCTCCGTCTCGTGGGTCGTCATAACGATGGTCAAGTCGCCCTTTTGCTTGAGGCGCTCAATGGCTTCGACCACCTCCCATCGCCCGACGGGATCGAGCTGCGACGTTGGTTCGTCCAGAACCAGAACCTGGGGTGCCATGGTGAGGATGGATGCCAACGCGGCTCGCTGCTTCTGACCACCAGAGAGATCGCGGGGGTTGTGCCCCTCCAGACCCTCCAGACGCACGAGGGAGAGAGCATCGTGAGCACGCATGATGATCTCCTTGCGCGGAACACCAAGATTGGAGGGGCCAAAGGCGAGTTCGCTCCTCAGCGTCGGCATGAAGAGCTGCACCTCGGGGTCCTGCATCAGCACTCCACAGCGCTGAGAGGTTGAGTAGATAGGCTCGTCCCAAGGATCGGAACCAGCCACCGAGACGTGCCCCGTTCGGCGACCGCCGTAGATGTGTGGGACGATGCCACTCAACAGGTAGCAGAGCGTGGACTTTCCAGCCCCATTCGCGCCCAGGACAACGACAAACTCGCCCTCGCGCGCCGCGAGGTTGAGTTTGCGCAGGGCAACGACGTCTCCTTCGTAGGTGAAGGTGACATCCTCGAGCGCAATGACAGCGTCATCATTCACTCGTCATTCCCCTTGCTGGAAGCTCAATAGGTTGCTCAAGTGATGGACTGGCGCAGCGCATGGACGGCCTGGGCGATCCACCGCTCACGGACTTGGGAGTGAGGGAGAGGACTACCAGATCGCGCCCTGGATCTTCGGCAAACCGCTGCGCTCCAGGGCTTCGATGATGGGAATGGTGATGACGGCCGTGATTGCGGAAAGAGTTGGGACCCACCAAACGTAGCTCACGTGTGTGGCGACGCCCAGCTCGGCCGAAAAATTGAAGAGATACCAGTAGGGTCGGGTCCAGGGGAGCCACCAGACAAAGAGGGCCGCCACGATCGTCAAGAAGATGCCGCCGTACCGCTCAGCCCGTTTATCCGAACGCACCCATCTGGGCATCAAGCGCGTGCCCAGGGGCGTGATAGCGATGAGGGTTGATGGCACCCAGTAGATGGCAGCCATGATGAAGTAGAGAGGTTCGGGCACGTTGCCGAATCCCCCAGCCTCGCCTGGGATGTAGAACGGCACAAGCCATCCTGCGATGCCAACCACCACGAAGAGCGGCGCGTTCACCTTCCATAGCTTGTCATCCTTGAGCAACAGGGCGGTCAAGAGAGCTGGAAGCGCCGCATTAAGTGCAATATCCACGACCTGCAGGGGATAGGCAGCGGGTGCGATGAACATACCAATGAGACCGCCCACGGCAGCGCCTACCACGCCACCAACCGGGCCCAGAAGCAAGGGCGCGATGGCGCAGAAGGGCGTTGTCAGCGGCACGTAGCCACCTCCCCCCACATACGGGAAGATGGGCACGAGGCCAAGCACACCGCACAAGGCTCCATATAGCGTCACCCAGGCGATGGAGGCCCCTCCAATGCGGCTTGCTCCGCCGTAGCTGACTTTTTCGGATGTCTTCTCATCCATACTGTCCTCCTTGAGTTGGTCTCAACAGCCTCTCCGTGACGCGCCGCCGAGGCAGCGTGCCCTGCTTGGGGTCGCAGGCTATCCGGAGACCGCCCGGTCTGGAGCCCCGGGTCTGCGACGATGATCCCATCCAAACAAGAACGGAAAGGTAGCAGCCTCGCCGGGGACCTTCGGCTCTCGGTCTTGACTGAAAGCTCCCTCTCCCAAGTCCGTATGCCATTGTATCAGATATCGACAGGGAAGACGAACGACTTCAGGCCACTGCGGGGATGGTAGACGAGCCCATAGGGAAGACGGCCGCGCGCGCGTTTGGGCCATAGTGTTTCAGAAGAGCGTCGATGCCCCGCTGGAACGACGCGGGGTGGTGCCATCCCATGGCGTCCAGTTCCTCATCTATAATGCCATCGGTTAAGATGTGGAGGTTCTTCTCTCTCTTGATCCGAGACAAGCAGTAGCCGAGCACGCTGAAGGTGACCTTGCCGTTGCGACGCACCACGTCCCTCAGATAGTCGTCGGGCTGCTTCGCCCTGTCGGCCATGAGACGGTAGAATTCATCACCTCCAATGCCCTCGGGGCAGGCAGCAACCAGCAGGATGCTCCCACCTCGGCGGACGATGCCGTCAGCGTACTCGACAGCCCGCACCGCCTGATAGAGATCGATGTCATAGGGATGGCCCGCGGTGATGGCAAAATCCAGGTCCCGCGGACAGGCAACTTCGTAGACACGGCGCGCCAAGGCCACCGCCTCCTGGAACACTCGATCGGGTGTGCCAGCGAAAGCACGGGCAACACGATGATCTTGACAGAGAACCACGTCCAGGGTCATATCCATCACAAGAAACCGGCCTGCCTCTTCAATATCCAGCCGACAGGGCAAGTCGACCCGCCCTGGCTGCCGAAACCCCAGGGCAACGAAGCTGTGGTTGGCATTGATGGTATCGAGAGATGCCACGCCGGGCAAAATCAGCTTGCTCCCACCTGAGTACCCGGCATAGGGGCTGGGCCCCACGTGCCCCAGTCCAATGCAGCGATCTGCCTCGACGACGAGTCGGTTGACCCACACGGGCGTGCCGCGGCTCGTGAGCCCCAAGTAGACCAGATTCGCCTCGTCGGTGCAGCGATGCTGATCGATTCGGAACCGCTCGTAGACCTGGCTGCCCACCTTCCGCCGCAGTTCTCTCTCAGTGCTCAGACGGTGCGTGCCGTGGGTGACGAGAATGGTAACATCATCATCCCGGACCCCGCCAGCCCCCAGACTGTCCAGCACCGAGGGGAGAATCTGGGCAGTCGGTGTGGCTCGCGTGTGGTCGTCGACAAGGATGACGACGCTCTCGCCGCGCCGCACGATCTCCGATAGCGGCGGCGTGTCCAGTGGATGTGCCAAGGCTTGCCTGATCTCGGCGACGAGATCGGAGCAGGCCTTGACCGCTTGCGGCCTATAGATGCCCACCAGGTTGGCTTCGGGCACCCGACCGGCAACCTTTCCCTCGCCATAGGGCAGGTCAATTTGATGGCTCGGATCCATATCGTCTACTATCTTCCTTCGGTCTGCTCCAGAACGAGAGCACGAACTGAGAGTCCACGCCTTGTCTCTCATTCGAGTGCTACCCGCCCCCTGGTCGTGGTTAAGAGCACGATGTCCCGGCCGTCGAAGCCGCGCTTACGAACTGCCATTGCCCGACCTGGACCGGTCTCGTCTTCTGCGCCAATGGACCCGGAATCGGGGAGCATCCCGTAAGGGATGGACCTCTCCGAATTCAATAGGCGCGAGAGCTTGTGCTCGTTGAGGGGCCTCTGGCCTCCGAAAACGCGCACGCGATCCCAGAGGCTGCAGCGCTCGTAGTCGACGAGTTCGCCGCCAACCATCTGGGCACTCGCGTCAATGGTGAAGTCGTCAGAGTGTCCGCCGTGGCAGATGACGTCGGTCGCGTGATAGACGTTCATTGTGTGCCGTCCGTTCACCTGCGGCCCACCGCCATGATCGGCGGGTGGACGGAGATTCCGCCTTCGTTCGTCCTCCTCGAGCATGACGCGCAATACGTGCTCCCTGTTGCCCGCCCCACATCTTGTGGCACGGTGACTGAGTCTACGCCTCGCCGTCGCCGTCCAACACCATTCGTACGCTGTTGCTGCGGCAGGCCTGGCACATACGCTCTTCGTCCGCGGCGAGGTCGAAGGTGACCTCCCACTCGTTCCCGCAACGGTAGCAGACCATAGTGGCAGCCGTAGGCTCCTTGAGCCGCCATATGCGGCTGCGTCGAGGCACGCGTTCGCCCTTCAGCGCCTCCGTGGCCTTCTCGACCTGCTCCCTTGTCACCTTCGCTCTCAGTTCCTCAAGCCCCGCCATGATGTTGGCCCACTTCTGGCCCTCGGCAGCGCTGCACCAATCAAGCTGCAGCCGCCACGGGCGGACGCCGTGCTTCTCCAATCCTTCCCAAAGCGCGTCCACGCGGCGTACGGTGTTGCGGTTGGCGTCGATATAGTGACAATCCGCGTAATGACAACCAGACACCAGCACCACCGGCGCGCCTTGCTGGAAAGCGTACCACACGAACTCAGGCTTGACGCGGCCGGAGCACATAGTCCGGATGATGCGCCCGCTGGGCGGGTATTGGAAGCGCGAGGTCCCTGCCGTATCCGCCCCGGCGTAGGAGCACCAGTTGCAGGCGAAAGCCACGACCTTGTCCTGGTTGCCGTTCTCCAGGATGGCATCGATCATAGCGTAGATCTGCTGGTCGGTGAAGTGGCGCATAGTGATGGCGTCGAAGGGACATTCGGCGGCGCAGGTGCCGCAGCCGGCGCAGGCGGCGCTGATGACCTCGGCCACCTGGCCCTTCTGCCACAGGATGGCCGAGAACGGGCAGACGGCGGCGCACTGGCCGCACTTCTTGCAGGTGTCAGGGTCGACCACGGCGGTGATGGCCTCGACCTCGATCTGGGGCGAGTTGAGCAGGATCTCAGCCCGGGCCGCGGCGGCGCTGGCCTGGGTGACCGAGTCCTTGACGTCCTTGGGCGACTCGGCGCAGCCGGCGATGTAGACCCCCTTGGTTGG
>JASFVD010000068.1:0-8860 GCA_050050015.1 Anaerolineae bacterium
CGAGCCGGTTGCCTGTTTCGGCCGGTATCCCCGCCTGGACGGCCTCGTGCTCGCAGACGACCCAACCGCTGGCCTGCCGTTCTCACTTCCCGCAGAGTGCCAGCCTCCGTCGGTCAGCGTGCTATCCCCCGGACGGCTCGACGAGAGCTTCGTCGTCTACGACCATCCCCGCGTCATCGTGTTCCAGGCGTCTCGGTGACGACACCTCGTCGTGGGCACGACAGCGCCCGGTGTGGGACGTATCGGCCGGCTGGTGCCTTGGCAGGAGCCGGAAATACGGTGCGTCTGCGGTTGCGCATTCGCCCACGAGCAGGCGGAGCCGGAGTGGAGGGTGCTGAGCCAGGGCATTGCGACAGAGGTACCCTGATGGTATAATGACGTGCCGTGCAAAAACGCAAGCTCGCAATTGGTGTCGTCGTCAGCCTGGTATGCCTCGGTCTGGCGCTCTTCGGCATCGAGTGGACCCGCATAGGAGAAACCATGGAGCGCGCCGACTGGCGCTACTTCCTTCCCGCCGGCGCCGCTCTTCTGGGCTATCTGCTGGCTCGGTCATTCCGCTGGCGCATACTGCTGGGTTCGAGCGTCGGTATGGACGAGGCTTTCTTCGTCACCAACATCGGGTATCTGATCAGCAACGTGCTGCCGTTCCGGCTCGGGGACCCGGCGCGCGCGGTAGCGTTGGGCCTCGGTGGTCACGTGAAGACCAGCACGGCACTATCGACGGTCGTCGTGGAGCGGGTCCTCGACATGCTGACCGTGGTGCTTCTGCTCGCCATGACCGTGCCTTTCGTCGCAAACGCGGGCTGGACGCGGCAAGCTGGCCTTGTTGGCGCTGGGATGGGGGTCGGGGCGATGGCCATACTCCTCGTCTTGGCGCTCCGTCCTCACTGGGCGCGAGGGATGCTTGAACGTGTTCTGGGGCGGCTCTCGTGGATTGATCGGGCCCGGTGGCTTGAGGTTTCCGACGGCTTGCTGGAGGGCGTGGCCGCCCTTCGCTCGGTGGATCGCCTCATCGGTCTGTTCGGCTGGTCGGCCGTCACGTGGGCATTGACGGCGGGGCACTACTTGGCGATCATGCGGGCGTTCATCGACCAGCCATCCCTGGTGGAGGCGAGCTTCCTCACCTGTGTCACCGCGCTGGGCGTGGCGCTGCCGTCGTCGCCCGGCGCAGTGGGCGTCTTTCACTCCGTGGCGCGGTATGCCCTGGAGATCCCTTTCGGTGTGCCGGCAGAGACGGCCGTGGTCGTCGCGTTTGCATCTCACGCATTCCAGTACGTCACGATGTGCGGGTTGGGCCTTGTGGGGCTGGTGCGTCAGAACTTGACACTCGCTCAGCTGCGCACGCAGACGGCCGCAGTATCGTCAAAGGAGTAGCACGCGATCCATGTCCACCTATCTTGTGACCGGTGGGGCAGGTTTCATTGGCTGCAACTACGTCCATCGCTTGCTCGATCGCAGCGAACACGTGATCGCCTACGATAATCTGTCCCGGCGGGGCGCCGAGGCGAACGCGACCTGGCTGCGAGAAGAACACGGCGCGGACGCG
The DNA here is from genome assembly GCA_050050015.1 of Anaerolineae bacterium. Lineage (GTDB taxonomy): Bacteria > Chloroflexota > Anaerolineae > B4-G1 > B4-G1 > SKLM01. The sequence continues at coordinate 1,547 of JASFVD010000068.1, forward strand.
TTCGAACTGCAGGTGAGCGACGTGCGCGACGCTGGGGCGCTGCGGGAATGCATGGAGGGCGTCGACGTGGTGGTCCACCTGGCGGGTCAGACGGCCGTCACAACGTCTGTGGAGGATCCGCGCTCCGACTTCCAGGACAACGCCCTGGGAACGTTCAACGTATTGGAGGCTGCACGGCTGTCCGAGCGGAAGCCCATTGTACTCTACGCATCTACAAACAAGGTCTTCGGGGAGATGGTGGAGACCGAGGTGGAGGAGAAGGAGACCCGCTATGCCTACCGGCACCGGCCGAACGGCATTTCAGAAGCCCAGCCCCTCGACTTCCACTCTCCCTATGGATGCTGTTATTCAGCCGATACTGACATCCTGAGCGATAGCGGATGGAAGAAGTTCTACGAATTGACTCCTGAAGACAAGGTCCTAACCTACAACATGGAGCGAAAGGTTGCTGAGTATCAGACGCCCACGGAACATTTCGCGCATTCCTACAGTGGCAAGATGTACGTGCAACGGAATCGCCGCCTCGAGACGTGTGTAACACCTAACCACAAGATGTTGGTGTCTTGGGACTGCGACCACGATGAATTGAAGAATCCTCGTCTCCTGGAAGCTCGGCAGGTTGACGGGAAGTCAATGGCCTATCTTCTTGCTGCCGATTGCAGTGCAGGCGAGGTGCCTGAATTCTTCGTCTTGCCTGCGGCGAAGGCCGGGAAGTACAGACATCGCTTCCCGGCGCGTTCAATCCCGATGGATGATTGGCTGAGATTCCTAGGTTGGTACATCTCAGAAGGTCACTGTTATGAGAATCAGAAGACCGTCAGTTGGACGGTGACATTGACTACACGTTCTAGGACTGAAGAGGCGATCGCTGTGATGGAAGCCATTGGCCTGTCGCCTGTGATAGATCAGCACCACGTCAAAGCGACATCTCGTCAACTATACGAGTATGTCAAGGGGCTTGGAAGAAGCCACGAGAAATCCGTTCCGCAAGAGATCAAGTGTCTTAGTCCAGAGAAACTGGCTATTCTTCTGAAATCATTGCTGGATGGTGATGGGAATAGGCAAAGCAGACATGGCTGGAGATACACCACTGTCTCCCAGAGATTAGCGGACGATGTTCAGGAGATTGCGATCAAGTGTGGAATGGCATCATCGGTCTCTTTGGACCAGGAAGGGTACTACCGCGTCTACATTGGTACCACCAGAACTGCTCAATGCAACTTGGGCCAGAATAGGAGCGAGTGGGTGGACTACGACGGAATGGTCTATTGTGTGGAAGTACCTAATTCCACCGTCATGGTCAGACAGAACGGCTATGCCTTTTTCTCTGGGAATTCCAAAGGCGCCGGTGACCAATACGTGCGTGACTACGCGCGCGTCTACGGGTTGCCCACGGTGGTTCTCCGTCAGTCGTGCATCTACGGCCCGCGCCAGATGGGCGTCGAGGATCAGGGGTGGGTGGCGTGGTTCGTCATTGCAGCTGTCCAGGGCAAGCCGATCACGATCTACGGAGACGGGAAGCAGGTGCGGGACGTGCTGTTCGTGGATGACCTGCTGGATGCGTACGATGCGGCGGTGGAGCGGATCGAGACCGCGGCGGGCGAGGTGTACAACATCGGCGGCGGCCCCGAGCATACGATGTCCGTATGGGCGGAGTTCCAGCCGCTCCTGGAGGGACTGGTGGGCCGGTCGATCCCTGTCACCTACGATGATTGGCGGCCGGGTGACCAGCGCATCTATGTGTCCGACATTCGAAAGGCGGAGCGGGAACTGGGCTGGCGGCCGCGTGTCGGAGTGAATGAGGGGATCCGGCGGCTGTACGAATGGGTGGAGTCCAATCAAGATTTGTTCGCATAGTCGTAGCGCAAGAGAAGGAGACTGAGTCGAGACATCCATGAAGGTACTCATCGTTCTCACCTACTACCGTCCCCACACCAGTGGTCTGACCATCTACGCTGAGAGGCTGGCCAATGGGCTGGCGGACAGGGGACACGACGTCACTGTGTTCACGTCCCGGTATGAGCGTAGCTTGCCCGCAGAGGAAGCGCACGATGGCGTGCGCGTGGTTCGAGCACCAGTGCTCCTTCGGATCAGCAAGGGTGTGATCATGCCGACCTTCGGCTTTCTCGCCACCCGCCTGGTGAGCCAGAACGACGTGGTCAGTCTGCACCTGCCGCAGTTTGACGCGGCTGGCGTAGCTGCCCGCTGCCGGCTGATGGGGAAACCGTCGGTGTTGACCTACCACTGTGATCTGACACTTCCGCCCACCTTGTTCAACAAGGTGGTCAATCGCGTGGTGCTGGGCATGAATCGGCTGGCTGGATGGCTGACCGACTCCGTGGTGGCGTATACTGAGGATTTTGCGGAGCATTCCCCGTTCCTGCAGGCCTACGACGACAAGTTGGACGTGATTCCTCCACCGGTCGAGCTACCGGACATAGGCGAGGGCGCCGTGGCGGCCTTCAGACGGATGCACGATCTGCACAAGAGCGGACCCGTGATAGGTATGGCGGCGCGACTGGCAACGGAGAAGGGCGTGGAGGTACTGCTCCAGGCCCTGCCCCGGGTGCTCGAGGACTTCCCCGACGCGCGCGTGCTGTTCGCCGGTCAGTATCGTGACGTCATGGGGGAGGAAGGGTACGCGCGGCGGTTGGCTCCTCTCTTCCGGAAATACGAGGAGCACTGGACGTTCCTCGGCGTGCTTAGGCCGGTGCAGATGTCCGCGTTCTATCCGAACTTGGACGTGATCGTGGTGCCGAGCCTCAACTCCACCGAGTCGTTCGGACTGGTGCAGGTTGAGGCCATGCTCTGCGGCACGCCGTCGATTGCCAGCAACCTGCCGGGCGTGCGGCAGCCTGTGGAACAGTCCGGCATGGGCAAGGTGGCGCCCATCGGCGACAGCGCCGCGCTGGCTGAAGCGATCATCGACGTGGTACGCCACCGACCAGAGTACATTCGCCCGCGGGACGAGATCGCCCAGCGCTGGTCGACTGAGCGTACGGCTGAGGCCTACGAGAGACTGTTTGAACGACTGCTCGGCGATTGAGCTCCTCTGGTCCAGATGAGCGACCTGCTCCAGCGACACCTCCGCGATCTACCGGCCTTCCGGGCGCTCCTGAGGGCGGTTGAGGCCCGTTTCTTTCAAGATCTCCCCATATCAGACCCGGTGCTGGATCTGGGGTGCGGCGACGGGCATTTCGCCTCTTCCGCGTTTGCCACATCGCTGGCAGCCGGGTGCGATATCTCCTGGCCGGCGCTGACAGAGGCGAAGGAGCGAAGGGCTCACCGAACACTGGCTCTGGCCGAGGGTGGAAGGATGCCCTTCCCTGATGACTACTTCGGTACAGTGGTGAGCAACTCTGTGCTGGAGCACGTGCCCGACTTGGCGCCGCTTCTGACAGAAATCGCCCGAGTACTTCGGCCTGGCGGACGGTTCTACTTCTCGGTCCCCGGCCCCAACTTCCTGGAGTTTCTGTCCGTCGGTCGCGCGTTGGATCGAGTCGGGCTGAGAGCATCTGGCGACGCCTACCGGCGGTTCTTCGATCGCATCTCCGGTCACCACCACTGCGACGGCGCCAGAGTGTGGAAGGAGCGTCTTGAGACGGCGGGACTGGAGGTCGTGGATGTCTGGCCGTACGTCTCCCGCCGCGCTCTGACGATGGTGGAGTGGGGCCACTACCTTGGCCTGCCCGCCCTCGTATGCAAAAGACTCACCGGGCGCTGGGTCCTGTGGCGGTCGAGGGCCAATCTGAGGCTCACGGAACGGCTCCTGCGGCCATTCTACGAGGAGCGGCTGGGTCAGGTTCCTCTGGAAGCTGTTGGTTCGGAGGGAGACGGCCGTTCGGAGGGAGCCTACCTCTTCTTCGCGGTCGTCGAGCCAGACGTTCCCCGGGCGGCCGGTTAGGCGATGACTGACCACGACCGCACGGACGTGGCGCTGCTCTTGGCCGGCGTGGGGCTTGGTGCCCTGGGCCAATTCTACTTCACGTACCGGCGGGAATACGTGTGGGATGGCCTCCTCTTCTGGGGTGCCGGGATCTTGCTGCTGGCAGTGATCCTAAGGCGAGCGCTCCGATCCGAGAGGGGGCACGGTCGGGCCGCTGGGCTCGGGTCGAGGTGGCTGTCGGCGGTCAGGGACCACCCGGCCCGGGCAGTCGTGGCGGCGGTAGGGATGGGCCTCTCAGTCGCTGCTGGATGGTGGGCCCGTCAGCGTCCTCCGAGCGCCGGTTTCGCCGACCTTCTCGCTGAGTGGTCAGTCGGGACGACGAGCTTCCTGTTGGCCTTCTTGCCATCCGTTTCGTGGTCCCGAGAGCTGCGACGCTCCGCGATGATACGAGGGAGACTGGGCCACTGGCTGAGGGACAACCGATTGGAGGTCGCGGGGCTGGTCATCCTCGTGGTGGCCTCGTTGGTGGTGCGAGGGTACGACCTGGAGCGCATCCCGGCGAATCTGGGCGGTGACGAGGGAACTCAGGCAGCGGCAGGTCTCCAGTTGATGCGAGCCCCCTTGGGAAATCCGTTCTCCACGGGCTGGTACAGCGTCCCGACGATGTCGCTCTTGGCCTACGGGGTGTCCATGCGGGTATTCGGGGCGACGGTGAGCGGTCTGAGGGCGCTCTCGGCGCTGATTGGCACGGCCACCGTGCTGGCCACCTTCTTGCTGGCGCGTGAGTTATGGGATCGGCGCGTGGCTTGGGTGTCGGCAGGCTTGCTGGCGTTTGGCCACTACCACATCCATTTCAGCCGTCTGGGATCCAACCAGGTAGCCGACCCGCTGTTCGCCGCGCTGGCCCTGTGGCTGGTGGCCCGCGCGCTGCGGACGAGGCGCTTCTTTGCGTTTGCCGCTACGGGCGCTGTCGTGGGCCTGGGATGGTACGGCTACTTCGGCGCGCGGCTCGTGGGTGTGGTGGTTGCCTGCTACCTGGGGCTGCAGGCGGTGCTGAGGCGCAAGTTCCTGGAACGCTACGGGCTCCACGTCACAATTCTGTTAGCTTCAGCACTGGTTGTCGCGGCGCCTCTTCTTCTTCACTACTTGGCCCATCCTGGTGAGCTGGTGTCCAGGCCGCGTCAAGTGAACATCTTCGCCTCCGAATGGCTGGCCCGGGAGCGGGTGATAACGGGTCGCAGCACTCTCAGTCTGCTGCTCGAGCAGTTCTGGAAGTCCATCTCGGCCTTCAACTACACCCTTGATCCCACGTTTTGGTATCGAGCGTCGATTCCTTTGCTCGACATCATCACGGGTCTTCTGTTCGTCGTGGGTCTCCTGTGGACACTGGGGCACCGCCGTCGGGCTGCGAGCCAATTGCTGCTGCTCTGGTTCTGGCTCGCTCTGATCTTGGGATGGGTAGTGACGGAGAATCCGCCGAGCAGCCAGCGGATGGTGATCATTGCACCTGCTTTGGCGCTACTGGCCGGGCTGGGCCTCGACTGGGTACTCCAGGTCGTCGAACCGTTGTTCGCCGGGCGCGGGGCGCTGGCCTCCGGCGTCGCTGCTGTGGTGGTGGGCGCAGCGGCCGGCGTGAACCTCCACTACTACTTCCTGGAGTACACGTCGACGCGCGTCTATGGCAATCCGACCGCCGAGATGACGACGGTGCTGGCACGTCAGCTGACGGAGGAGGACGACGATCGACGCGTCTACCTTCACGGGGCGCCCCACGTGTATTGGGAGTTTGGCACGCTCCGCTTCCTGGCCCGCGGCATCGAGGGCGAGGACGTGCCGCCTCCTGACGGAGGGGAGGCGGTGGGGCTGGACGTGAGCCAAGGCGCTCGCTTCATCTTCCACCCCGAGCGGCTGAACGAGTTGAAGGACGTTCGCGGTCGGTTTCCCGGTGGCGAGGCAACCTACGTTCATTCGAGTGCCGATGGCGAGCTGCTGTATGCGATGTATGAGCTCGGCGCTTGACGCGCGGCAGGTATCGACTTGACATGACAACGACGCCTGGAAGGGACGGGATGGAGCAGCCGCGCAGACTGGCGCACGTCTTTGCGCTGCTGGTTCTGGCGGCCATTCTCCTGGTCGCTGCCTGTCTCCGCTTCACGGGTCTGAACTGGGACGAGGGGCAATACATCCATCCCGATGAGGGGCACATGCGAAACACCGTGTCGCTCATCGAGTGGCCGGACGATCTATCCCTGTACTTCGACACCCATCGCTCGCCTCTCAACGTGCGTAACAACGAGGGCCGCCGCTACAGCTACGGCACGCTGCCCCTGTTCGCGGCGCGAGCGGCAGGGGAGTGGCTCGACCGGGCCTGTACTGACGCCGCGGCGCCTCTGGCTGAGGCGGTGGCGAGCGCGCTGGCGGGGCCGGAGGCCGACGGGTGCAGGCCTGGAACCTTTACGGGCATTTGCAGCGCTGTCGTCGGCCGGGCGCTCTCGGCCCTGGCTGATCTGGGGACGCTGATCCTGATCTTCTTGATCGGCCGGCGGCTGTATGGAACGGCTGCAGGGCTGCTGGCTGCTGGGTTTGGCGCTGTCACGGCTTTCATGATCCAGCAGGCGCACTTCTTCACCGTGGACAGCATGGCCTGTTTCTTTGTGATGCTGGTCGCCTACTTCTCGGTGCGGGCCAGCCAGGCCAGCGCGATGACGGAGCGCGTGGAGACCGGCTCCGGGGCATCCTCCACGCTGATGGAGGAAGCATGCGCCGTGCCGTGGCTGGACCTTGCCCTGGCAGGCCTGGCAACAGGGTTGGCTGCAGCGTGCAAGGTGAGCGCCGTGACGGCGGCCCTGCTGGTCGTGCTAGCTGCCGGGCAGTGGGGTGCCAGGCGTCTCTCGAGCCGATGGGGTGAGCCAGATGTGGAGGAGGACCAGACCGGAGGCGTTTCTGCGCTGCTCGCGGCGGCGCTGGCCCTGGTTCTTGCCGGGTTGCTGTCCTTGATTGCGTTCCGGATCGCGCAGCCCTACGCCTTCGAGGGACCCGGCTTCCTGGGCGTGAGGCCGAGTCCGGAGTGGTTTGGTCGGCTGAATGAGATCCTTCAGGAGCAGTCGGGGACGGTCGACCTGCCGTCGGGGAGGCAGTGGGCCAACCGGCTGCCCATCGTCTTTCCGTGGGTCAACATCGTCTTCTGGGGCATGGGGCTGCCTCTGGGCCTTGCTGCCTGGATTGGATGGGGCTTTGCTGGATTTGAGTTGTTCGGCGGAAGGGGTTCTGGGCGGAAGCACCTGGTGCTGTGGGGATGGGTGACGGTCTTGTTTCTCTATCAAGCCACGCGGTGGGTCATGGTGATGCGCTATTTCCTGCCGCTCTATCCGATCTTGCTGGTGTTCGCCGCGGCCTGGTTGGTTCGGCTGGCTCAATCCGCCTCTGAG
>JASFVD010000069.1:0-8758 GCA_050050015.1 Anaerolineae bacterium
AACCTCGTTTGTAACTCGGACGTAGTAGTAGCCGGTATAGGAAGCCTCCCACTCAACCCTTGACGCGAAGCCAACGCCTTCGTCATCGATCGAAAGCTCCTTGTTGTCCCGGTCAAACACCTCCAACTTCGTGTCAACGTTATCCAAATTGGCCGTCGTGGCCCGGTACCTGGTTCCGTCCTTCGCGTAGAACGCGAACCAATCTTGGTCCTTGGCCGTGCGCCCGTCATACGGATGGAAGTTGAGCTCGCTGAGCGTGACCGACGTCGCGATCGGCATTGAGTACGCCTCACCGAAGGAGTCATTGGGTTCGTAGTCGTCCCAATCCTGGGGCTCCGGTGTGCTTGTTGGCGTGGGTGTATCCGTCGGCTCGGCTGTCTCGAACACGTCAAGACGGTAGTTGGCCGTCTTGACGGTGGTGGTACTCACGGTCACCGCCTCGATGCGGAAATAGTGGAAGCTCGTCCTCGCTGTCCACGTCAGGTCGACGCTGGTGGCTGAAGCAGTGCTGATCTGGAGGCGCTGTTCGTCTGAATTGAAGAGTATCATCCTGAGCCTCAAGTCCTGAGGACTGTCTATGGTCAGAAGCGCCTGATACTTGTGGTCTACAGTTGTGTCGGTTCGGAAGTAGTCGATGGTCTCGCTGATCGGCGTGTTCTTGACCTGGCCCGTGATGCCGCCAGTGAACGAGTCAGCTTCCCCGAAGTTGTTGTTGGGCTCCGTCTCTGTGGTTGTTTGCAGGCGCGGTGCAGCGACCGGCATCGCCCTCGCGATTGGGAGTGACAACACGAGCAATAGCACGACCGCCGTCAGGCCAAAGGACATGTAGTGACGTTTCATCCCCGTGATCCTCCCGTAGCTCATGCAGTGAGGAATCGACCTCAAGTTACTATACCACAACCCAGAACGGAGTTCAAGCTTTGTGTACGTTATTTCCAGATCCGTACTTGTGCCTCAGCGGGTCTGTTGGCCGCAGCTCCGCGCCCGACCTGGATGCCCCAGACCGGAACTTCGACCGATGCGCCCTGCCCTGGTGCGCACGTCAGGAGCGCTCGAAGCCCAACCGCCGCAACTCCCGCTCGTCCTCCCGCCACCTCTCTCGCACCTTCACCCAAAGATCCAGAAAGACCTTGCCGCCGATCATGCGCTCGACAGCCGCTCTCGCGTCCGAGCCAATCGTGCGGATCATACTGCCGCCGCGCCCAATGACGATTCCCTTCTGCGACTTCCGTTCCACAAACACGTTGGCCGCGATATAGGTAACGCCGTCCTCACGTTCCTTGAATTCCTCCACAACGACCGCGACAGAGTGGGGCACCTCGTGGTAGGTGTGGCGCAACACCTGTTCCCGGATCAGCTCAGCGACAATCTGACGCTCCGTCTGGTCAGTGACATACTCCCGGGGGTAATATCGGGGACCCTCGGGAAGCAGCTCGATGATCCTCTCAAGCAGGTCCCCGACGTTCGTCCCATCGGTCGCGATGGTCATAATCCACTCATCATGAAACGATGCTAAGTCCCAGTAGGCCTCGGAATGGGGTTGGACCCTGTCCGGCGGCAAGAGATCCATCTTGTTAAGAACCAGGATGATTGGCGCTCCGTGCTGCTTGCTGAGGATTGTTGCGATCATCCGGTCCTCCTTGGTAGGCCGCACCGATACGTCGACCAAGAACAGCACAACGTCGGACTCCGGAATGACGCTCGTCGCGGTGCTCACCATGATCTTTCCCAGCGTGTGGAAAGGCTTGTGTATACCAGGCGTGTCCACAAAAATCACCTGGAACGTCTCATGGGTCAGGATGCCCAGGATTCGGCTCCGCGTCGTCTGTGGCTTGGGCGACACAATGGCAACCTTCTCCCCGACAAGCCGGTTCATCAAGGTCGACTTGCCCACGTTGGGCCGACCGATCACGGCGACGAAACCAGACTTATGGCCTTCAGGAATGGCGTATGGATCGGATAGGTTCTCGAGCAACTCCTCAGACATGGGTGACAAACCTCACGTTCTGGCTGATACGCATCTGGACTTGCTTCGCCAGGAGCACGATAAGGTCGCTTGCCGGATCCTCAGGGTCCAATTCCTGGTCGGCCGTGCCCCTGCAGACCTTACATGCCTGCCAGGCCAGTGTCCGAAGTGGAACCCCGGAGGTTCAGACCTCAGTCACGAGCGCGGCTGCTGTATGGTTCTTCCCTCGTCACTTGCATCGGGTACCAGGTAGATCACCGGCAAGCTTGCCAGCGTCACGGCGCCCTTCACGATCACGTTGGAGACGAAAATGGACCACACCACGGCGCTGGCGAATCGCCCTCCAAACGCCCCCCAGCTGAAGATCAAGCTGTCGAGAGGTACGCTTACCCCGTTACTGACAAGCACCCTTGCCCACTGGAAACGGCGGGTCACCCTCGTGACCCAGAGGTGATAGACCTCCGTGTCCGCAAACTCACTAACTAGCTCGGCGGCGATGGAGGCGATCACGATCCGCCACACCGGCGTGAGCACAGCAGCGAACTCATTCTGCAGCGTCCAGCTTGGGTCTGCCGGGAGCCAGGCCGCGAAACCGAAGAGCGCAGCCATCACCAAATTGATGGCTCCGGCAGCCAGGATGACGGCTCTTGCCGAAGCACGCCCGAGCAACTTGTGCACCATGTCGCGTAGGGTAAACGTGAAGGGGTAGACAAAGGTGCCCGCATCAATGCTGAAGCCCGCTACGAATGCGATCTTGAGACTGAGCACGTCGGCCAGCATCTGCGCGGCCACGTACGCGGCGATTACCCAGACGCCCTTGACGGAAGAGACGGCCTCTCGACGGGATCTTTTCATCATATGCCTATCGGCTGAGGACAACTCTGACTTCGGCAATGGTGTGGAGAAAAGAGGAGACTCGCTCCTCGTCGGACCTCGGAGCGAGCCTCATCGACTGACTTACGAGTGTCACACCTCTAGGAAGTATGACCTCGTGAAACCGGCCTGCTAACACGGCCGCGAACGCCGCGTTCTCGGCTGGGTGTCGGAAAAGGGCGACTTGCTACTGTTCCTGCTCGCGCTGATGCGCCTCCACAATCTCCTGCATCAGGTGTGAGGGGACCGGTTCGTAGTGGTCGAAGGACATCTTGAAAAGCCCACGCCCCTGCGTCAGACTTCGCAGGTCGGTGGCGTAGCGCTGCATCTCCGCGAAGGGGGCCAGCGCACCGATGATCGTCTTTCCAGCACGCTGGTCCATGCCCTGCACCTGCGCCCGCCGCGTGTTCAGATCGCCGATGATGTCGCCGGTGTACTCTTCGGGCACCGTGACAGATACTCTGTATATCGGCTCCAAAAGCACGGGGCCAGCGCCCTTCACCACCTTCTTGAAGACCTCGCGCCCCGCGATCTGGAACGCGATATCCTTGGAGTCGACCGGGTGCTCCTTACCATCGTACACGACTGCCCTCAAATCTACCACGGGGTAACCCGCAATGACCCCCTGTTCCATCACTTGCTTGATCCCCTTCTCGATGGAGCCCTGGAAACCGGTAGAGATGGCCCCCCCGGTCACCGCCCACTCGTACTCGAATCCGGCGCCGCGAGGCAAAGGCTCCAACCTCAAGTGGACCTCAGCGAACTGACCGGCGCCACCACTCTGCTTCTTGTGGCGGTATTGGTTAGCGTTCGCGCGAGAGATGGTCTCCCGATATGGCACCTTAGGTGTCGATGTCTCGACCTCCACGTCGAATCGATTCGACATGCGCCGGACGGCAATGTCGACGTGGGCGCCTCCCATCCCCTGGAGAAGCATCTCCTTTGTACTGGGCTCTTGGCGCCACCGGAGAGTCGGGTCCTCCTCGCAGATTCGGCTCATTGTGGGACCCAGCTTGGCCTGATCGGCCTTGCTCTTCGGCGAGACCGCCACGCTGTAGACAGGGGCCGGGAACTCCGGCCCAGGCAAGGTCACAGGGTGCTCCTCGTCGCACAGCGTGTCGCCCGTCAACGTGTCGGTCAGCTTGGCAACCGCGCCAATGTCGCCGGGAGGCAATTCGGACACGCTGATCTGCTCCTTGCCGCGCATGACATACAGCTGGCCCAGACGCTCTTCGTCACTTGTTCGGACATTGAGAACCCGAGTGTCGGATGCCATAACACCCCTGTAGACGCGGAAGTACGTTAGCTTGCCCACGTAGGGATCGGCCGTCGTCTTGAAGACCAGGGCAGCCAGGGGACCAGCCTTGTCAGGCAAGATCTCCTCGTCGCCGTCAGGCCCCTCTGCTACGATTGGTTCCCGATCAGCGGGGGCGGGGGCATAGTTGATCACAGTCTCAAGCAGCGCCTTCACTCCGACGTTCTCCGTTGCCGCCGTGACCATCACGGGAACGGCAGTACCCTCGAGGATTGCGGCACGAAGCCCTCGTCGGATCTCCTCCTCGGTGAGCTCTTCCCCCTCCAGGTATTTCATTATGAGCTCATCGTCAGCCTCGGCCGCAGCCTCAATCAGTTGAATGCGCGCCTCTTCTGCCTGGTCAACCATATCAGCCGGGACGTCCTCGAGACTTCCATCTGAGCCCATCAGCGCCCGCATATTCACCAAGTCGACGACTCCAGCACACTGCTCGGCCGTGCCAATGGGAAGATGGGTAAGCACAAAGTTCTCGCCGAACGATTGGCCCAACTCCTCGAGCGTGCGGTCTACGTCGACGTTCTCCCGATTCACCTTGTTGATAACCACCAGACGAGACAAACCCTGCTCACTGGCAAATCCCCAGACGAGTTCCGTACCGACCTCGACGCCGGACACGGCGTCAACGACGATCAAGGCTGCGTCAGCCACCCGCACCGCGCTCTTTGCTTCCCCGACAAAGTCCGTGTAACCAGGCGTATCCAACACGTTGACCTTGTGCCCCTGCCACTCCACAGGCACCAGGGCCAGATTGAGGGAGATGTGGCGGCGTCTCTCCTCCTCGTCGTAGTCGGCAACAGTGGTCCCGTCCTCGACGTCGCCCATTCGGTTGATGGCACCGCTGGTGTACAGCATCGCTTCCAAGAGAGAGGTCTTGCCGGAACTGCCGTGGCCTAGTAGAACAATATTGCGCAGCTGTTCGGTCTGATAGTCCTTCATTGGGCCTGTAACTCCCTTACAAATCTGGTGCATAGAACGCAGCGGTCAGACGAAGCCCGCGAAGAACCGCGGTCATTCCGGGTGCCCATTGTGCGCTCCACGCCGGTTACTCGAGACGGACTCCGACAGGAGATTATTCTAAACGAGAACAGGGCACCTGTCAATTGCTCTCCGCCCCGAACGGTACTACACTACACGCACTGCACCAGCCGTCCCCCGCGACAGGCCGGCGTCAATGGTAAGTTTGAGAAAAGGAGCACCCTGTGGCCGAATTCCCCAAGGAACCCTTCAAGATAAAAACTGTCGAGCCGATCCATCAGCCCCCCGCTCCAGAGCGTCAGAGAATCCTGGAGGAGGCAGGCTACAACCTATTCGCTGTGCGAGCCCAGGATGTCTACATCGACCTGCTGACCGACTCAGGAACAGCGGCCATGTCCGACAATCAGTGGTCTGGTATGATGGTCGGTGACGAGAGCTATGCCGGTTGCCGGAATTTCTTCAATCTCCAGGAAGCCATCGAGTCGATTACAGGCTTCCAGTTTTTCTTGCCCACCCACCAAGGACGGGCCGCCGAGAACGTGCTCTTCACCTGCACGGTGGAGCCGGGCAACTCCGTACCCAGCAACATGCATTTCGACACGACTCAGGCCAACATCCTTGCTCGAGGCGGCAATCCCGTCGATCTCGTCGCCGATGAAGGGCTCGACCCTAGCTCCCGGGCGCCCTTCAAGGGGAACATCGACCTGGACAAGCTGGATGCCTTCATCCAGGAGACCGGGCCGGAGAACATACCTCTGGGGATGTTGACGGTCACGAACAACTCCGGCGGCGGCCAGCCCGTGTCCATGGCCAATATCCGAGCGACCAGCAAGATTCTGCACCGCTACGACATCCCGATGTTTCTTGACGCCTGTCGCTATGCAGAGAATGCGTTCTTCATCAAGGCGCGGGATCCCGACTATGCAGACAAGCCCGTTCTCGACATTGCGCGGGAGATGTTTTCCTACGTCGACGGTTGCACGATGTCGGCCAAGAAGGACGCCTTAGTGAACATGGGCGGCTTCCTCGCCCTAAACGATGAGAAGCTGTTCGAGAAGGCGCGCCAGCAACTGATCATCCGGGAGGGGTTTCCCACGTACGGCGGGCTCGCCGGCCGCGACCTGGAAGCGATTGCCCGAGGGTTGTGGGAGGGTCTGGATGAAGGGTACCTGTCGTATCGAATCGGACATACGAAGTACTTGGCAGATCGGCTAAGAGAAGAAGGAGTGCCTATTCTAGAACCAGCCGGGGGGCACGCGGTCTACCTCGATGCCAAGCGGTTCCTGCCGCATATCCCTCAACACGAGCTGCCCGGTCAGGCACTCGTTTGCGCACTCTATAGTGAGGGAGGGATCCGGAGTGTGGAGATCGGCAGCGTGATGTTCGCCCGCGAGGACCCCCAGACGGGCAAGACGATCTACCCGGAGCTCGAGTTGGTGAGATTGGCCATTCCGCGGCGGGTCTACACTCAGGCTCACCTCGACTACGTAGTCGAGACGTGTAAGCATCTCTACGACAACCGCGAGGAGATGACGGGGCTGCGATACACGTACGCACCGGAGCTCTTGCGTCACTTCACCGCGAGGTTTGAGCCACTCTAGACCAGCGGACCGTCGGTTGGCGCGATCTTGTGCAGGACCAGCTGAGGAGATCCCAAGCGCCGCGCCGATGACTTACGTCTCTCGGGAGAGGAAGATCAGGGTCAGGATCACGATCGCGCCGATGCCGATCAGCGCCATGAGCTTCTGCCAAGGAGCCGCGAGGAGCGCGAGCGCACCGAACACCGCACAGAAACCCCAGTAGATAAGGACGATGGCACGCTTCGACAAACCGATATCGCGAAGTCGGTAGTGGAGGTGTCCTCGATCACCTCGAACAAGAGAGCGGTTGCGACGGAACCGATCGAAGATCTGCCAAGCTACGTCGACGATGGGTAGGCCCATCACCATCAAGACCGTGGCTGTCCGGCCCCCGGCAATAAGCCCCAGGGCAGCCAACGCATAGCCCAGGAAGAAAGCGCCGGCGCTCCCCAGAAAGACACGCGCCGGCGCCACATTGTAGGGCAGAAACCCGATCAGCGCGCCCACGAGTGCCAGCGGCAGAAACGCCACACTAGGCTGAGGCTGACTAGCAAGGTAGCGCATGTGAATCGCCAGGACGAGGCATAGGATCACCCCCACGCCTCCAGCCAGTCCATCTAGACCGTCCAGCCAATTGATCGTGTTGATCATCCCCATCACCCAGAGAATCGTCAGGGGGCCATATACCAGCGCTCCCCAGGAGTAGTCGTTCAGCCTGACGGTGCCGAACAGCGGCACCGTGAACCGCTCCAGCCAGAGGAGGGTGGCAAGAGCTATCGACGACAGGACAAACTGGAATGCGAACTGCGGCCCGGGCGGTAGATCAAAGCGATCATCGAGAAGGCCAAAGAGGAAAGCAACAAGACTACCGACCAACAGCCCCTTGAGCCGGAGTTCGTCGGCTGCCGCATAGCCAGCGGTGAGATGTCCTCGCCACGCAGCGACGCCGATGGCCGCCATGAAGGCCACGAAAACGGCAATGCCCCCCAAGCGAGGGACCGCGCCCTCGTGGCGACGTCGCCCCCCAGGATGATCGACGATGTTGAGCTTAATCCCGAAATAGCCGACCAGAGGCGTGAGAATCGCCGCCAGACTGAGGGATACGCCGAGGACCAATGCGTACTCAAGCAAGTACATGTCAGCCTCGGGGGGGATCCTTGAGCTCAGGGGTACCGATCTTGAGACCGACGGCTTCCCCTGCCCTTCCGAGCAAACAAGCGCCGCATGCTTGGGAACCCAACACGTCCCCCGAAGACCTCAGGCAGTGCCGAAGAGTCGATCGCCCGCGTCTCCCAGGCCAGGAACAATCAAGCCCGCGTCGTTGAGGCGCTCGTCGACTGCCGCGAGATAGAGTGGAACGTCGGGATGAGCCTCGTTCAAGTGCTGCATGCCCTCCGCTGAAGCGATGACGCCCACGAATTTGATGCGCGCCGCCCCCCAATCCTTCAGGATATCTACGGCAGCCACCGCAGAACCACCCGTCGCCAGCATTGGATCGAGCACCAGGCATAGATCGACCGTTGGACTCACAGGCAAACGCGCATAGTACTCGATCGGCTCAAGCGTCTCCTCGTCTCGGCGTAGCCCGATGTGCCACACCTCGGCGTTCGGCATCATGCTCCAGACGCCCTCCACCATGCCCAGGCCAGCCCGGAGTATTGGGGCGAGCCCGACGCGCTCTGTTAGCCGTCGGTCCTCCGACTGACCCAGTGGAGTCGTCACCAGAGTCTGCTCCGTCGCGAGATCTGCCGTCGCCTCATAGGCCAGCAGAATCGATATCTCTCTCAGCAGCTCACGGAATTTCTTCGGATCCGTACGCTGATCGCGCAGAAGGGCCATCTTGTGTTTGACGAGCGGGTGGGATGACACGTGTACCTGGGGCATCGTTGTTGCTTACCTCCTTGGGTATGGAGACTCGATTGTACTTCTTGCGACCGGGCTTGTCAAAGAAGGCAAACGCTTTTCCTCTCCGGCGTTCCAAGTATAATACAGAGCCGTATGGACGAACGGATAATCTCTCCGGAACCTGAAGAGGAAGAAGTCCTGCTG
>JASFVD010000070.1:0-8741 GCA_050050015.1 Anaerolineae bacterium
TCTCCTCGAGGAGATTCTTCAGTCGCATCATGCAGCGCGCTCGCGCCAGTGGGGGTACCTCCCGCCACACCGGAAACGCCTCGCGAGCCGCCTCCACCGCCTCGTTCAGTTCCTCTCCCGTCGAGATGGGCACTCTGGCGATGGTCTTCCCCGTCGCCGGGTTGACGACGTCCTTGTACTCACCCTCTGACTCGACCCAGAAGCCGTCGATGTAGTTCTTGACCTCGAGCGGTTCCTTGATAGGCTCTTCCAGTATCGTCATTGCACACTCCTTACCCCTTACGCGCCGTCCTTCACGGCTTTCACCGCGTCCTCGAACGCCGTCAACGTGGTCGCGATGTCCTCCTCACTGTGCTCGTAGCACAGGAACCAGGGCTCCCGACCGTCGCAGTCCGGCATCACGCCGCGATCTACTAGGGCCATCATCAGCCGCTCGTACAGCTCAGCGTCGCCCTCTGCGTAGGCGCGGAAATCCACCGGCTCCTCGTCTATGCCGAGAATCAGACCGAAGATCGGCGGCAGCCCAATGACGCAGTGTGGGATGCCAGCATCGGTCAGGATCTCGTCGATCCCGTCCATCAGCCGTCTGCCGCGCGCGAAGATCGTCTCGATGATAGGCTCGTTCTCCAGGATCTCCAGGGTCGCATCGGCGGCAGCAGCCCCGACGACGTTCCCGCTGTAAGTGCCCCCGTGGGCCGTGCGGCCTGGCTCGATCGTGTTCATCACCTCTTCTTTTCCCCCGAACGCGGCGATGGGGAAACCGTTGCCTAGTGCTTTGGCGTACGTCACCAGATCCGCCTCGACGCCGAAGTACTCCTGCGCGCCTCCGTTGGCGATCCGGAAGCCGGTCTTCACCTCATCGAACACGAGCACGATGCCATACCGGTCGCAGAGCTCCCGAAGCTTCTCCAGCCAGCCCGGCTGCGGCAAGATCCCGGCGGCGTTGCCCAACAGAGGCTCCACGAAAATCGCTGCCAGCTCGTGCCAACGCGCCTCCACGGTTTCCTCCAGTCGTTCGACGTCGTTGAAGGGCAGGTTGATGACGTACTGGCGAATCCCTTCCGGAATGCCCGATGTCGACTGGACGTTGATCGGGTTGCGTCGCGATCCCAGGGCCCCGGCGTACGCGCCGGCCGTGCTGAACATGACGTAGTCGTGCTGGCCGTGATACTGGCCCTCGAACTTGATGAATCGCTCTCGCCCAGTATGCGCGCGAGCGACGCGCAGGGCGTGCATCGTCACCTCGGTCCCCGTGTTACCCAGACGCACCTTGTCCACGCCCGTCAGCCGCACGATCCTTTCAGCCACCTTGATCTCCCACGGGGATGTCCAGGCAAACAGGTTCCCACCGTCGAGTGCCTCTCGTACACGCTCGTTCACGGGCGCGTAGCTATGCCCGAGGATGATAGGTCCGAAGGCCAGCCGATAGTCAATGTAGGGGTTGCCATCGGCGTCCCAGATGCGGGCGCCCTTCCCCCGAACGATCACACGCGTCTCGTCCTTTCCCCAATAGCGGAAGTTAGAGTTCACGCCATAGGGGATGAACCGCTGGGCCTCGTTGAACAAGGCCCTCGTCTGCTTCAATTCCAGTGTCACAGGTCTCTCCTTTCGATCATATGGTCCACCCTCAAGCTGTGTCTTCGGCGGCCGAATGCTATGATGTCTCGGTCGGCAGTCTTCGTCCAAGGCCTCGCGCCCGAGCACTGCGGTAGATCTCCGGCAGAAGCGCCGCGTATTCGCCCCAGATGCCCAAGGCGATGTAGACGATCACCTCGTCGCGTGACTCGCGGCCCGGACGGCGCCCGGCCACGATGTCGGGCCATTCAGCGTGCAGATCGCCCTCGCCGAACCGTCCTGAATCGATGAGCCTCCTCAGCTCCGGTATGCGGGGACTCACATAGTGCCAGTTGTCGACCACCACTTTGTCCGCCTCGGTGATGACGTCTAGAGCAACCTCTTGATAGGAACCCAGGCGAGCGACGAACGTCCCCTCCCGGAGCCAATCCCTCTCGAACAGCGGTTGATCGCCCGTAGTGACGGTGAAGACAATGTCGGAGACCCGGACGGCTCGCTCGTGTTCGCCCAGCGGCACAGGCTCGATAGGGAACTGCACCTCCGGCCCCAGACCCTCCACGTACGCGTCGGCTACCTCAGGAACGATGTCAACCACGTAGGCCTGCTCCAGGTCGAAGCGATGCTGGAGCGCCCGCAGGTGCATCCGACCCAGCTGACCCGCACCAAAAATGGTCACCGTGCTAGAGTCGGGTCGGGCCAGGTAAGCAGTCGTCACCGTCGTAGAAGCTCCCGTCTTCAGCGCCGTCGCCCAGGCTGCCTCCATCACGCATACCGGCAGGCCCGTCTCAGCGTCGAAGAGGAGCACCATGGACGACGTCGTGGGACAGTCGAACCTCTCCGGGTTGTCCGGGAAGTAGCTGAACGTCTTGACGAAGGCCAGCTCCTCACCGGCCATGTAGCCGGAGAAGGGCTTGATGAATCCCCTCTCGCCAACGTCCATGTAGAACTTGTCGCCTACGATCTCACCGGCCCCGTCGGCCCGGATGCCCTCCTCCGCCAGATCGACCGCCTCGGCCGACGTGATGGTCTGCTTCACGTCGGATTCAGTCAGATAAAGCACGTCCTGTGGTAGACCCATCGTTTGCTCCCGTCTTCTCTGCCGTCCCACACCGTGCGTCAGGTAGATCTCCCTCGTTCTACCACATCCACCAATGCCGCACGGAAGATCCTCATCGCCTCGTCGATGTGCTCCTCGGTGACGATCAATGGGGGTATCCAGCGCACCGTATTGTTCCAGGGGCCGCATGTGAGGAGCATCAACCCCCTCTCCAGGCACGCCTCCCTCACGCCCTTCGCCAGCTTGGTCGCCGTCGCCCCATCCTCTGCCGTGAACTCCGTGGCAACCATCAATCCTAGGCCTCGCACGTCCCCAATCACCGGATGCTCGCTCTGGACCTCGCGCAGCCGATCCATCAGTCGCGCCCCCATCCGCGCCGCGTTCTCCAGCAATCCCTCTTCCTTGATCACGCGGGCCGTGGCGACGGCTGCGGCACAGGCGACTGCGTTCCCTCCGTACGTGCCCCCGTGTGAACCCGGAATCCAATGCTCCATCAGTTCCTGCCTGGCAACCACGCCGGAGAGCGGCAGTCCCGACGCGATGCCCTTGGCCACAGTCATAATGTCTGGGATGATGGGGGCGTCCCGCCCAGCAAAGTGCTCGATGGCAAACCACTTGCCGGTCCGTCCAAAGCCCGACTGGATCTCATCGGCGATGAGGAGGATGTCGTGCTCGTCGCACACCCGGCGCAATCCTCGCAGGAACCCGGCCGGCGGGACCACGTATCCGCCCTCACCAAGCACCGGCTCAACCAGAATGGCCGCCGTCTCCTCGGGTGCGGTCTGCGTCTTCAGGAGCAGCTCCAGCTCGTGGAGACAGAACTCGACCGTCCGGGCATCATCCCAACCATAGCGATATGCGTACGGATAGGGTGCCACGAACACCCCGGCGGGCAGCGGCTGGTAGCCCACGCGGTAGATCGTCTTCGATGTCGTCAGGGCCATCGTCAAGGCGGTTCGGCCATGGAAGCTGCCCTGGAACACGATCACGTTCGTCCGGCCACTGGCGTGGCGTGCCAGTTTGACCGCTCCCTCCACGGCCTCGGCTCCGCTGTTCGAGAAGAAGAAGCTGTCCAGGCCCTTGGGCGTGATGGGCTTCAGCTCCTCCACCAACTCCAGGAGCGGAGGGTGGAACACGATGTTGACCTGCCCATGCAGGAGTTTCGCTGCCTGTTTCTGGATCGCTTCCACGACCCGCGGGTGGCAATGGCCCGTGTTCGTCACGCCTATGCCGGTGGTGAAATCCAAGAACCGCCGACCAGTCTCCCTGTCGTATATGTATGCCCGTTCCGCCCGCTCCGCCACAATGGGCGTGTATCGAGACCAGACGGGCGAAATCATCTCTTCCGCGCGCGCCTCCTCCACAGAATCCTCCCCTTCCACTACCGTCGTGCGCATCTCCCCTTCTGGCCTAGCCATAGGGGTACCACCAATCCTTCACGCCGCCCTCAATGTCCCAGTGGACGTGTTTGGTCTGCCAGAACGCCTCCAGCCCCTCGACACCCAGCTCCCGACCCAGGCCGCCTGCGTCACGAGGCGCCTTCCATGGCAACGTCGCCGGGCCACACCCCAGGACCGAGCTCCTTGAGCCGCTCCCGACTCGGCCGCCCAACTTCGTCCCATCCCCGACGCTCGTAGTACACCGGGAGGAGCCGATCCATGTCCGGCAGATTGCCGACCGCGGTTCCAGAGGGTCGGGGCTCACGGCCAAGTCGTGGTGGCAGCGTGTCCTCGTCGGCAGACATCCCCAGCCTGAGGTTGATCAGTCGCTTCAGATTGAAGAACCGTTCTCCCGTGCGCAGCAAGTCCTCGGCGCTCCAATCCCAGCCAAGCGCTGCGTTGATGAGCTCCGCGGTTCCGGTCGGATCGAGACCTCCCTTGACCATGAACTTGCACAGGCCCAGCGGATTGTAGGTCGCCAGATAGTTCTGGAAGTCGATCACGACGCGCACGGTCTCCTCGTTGGAGGCCAGGCGATCGTACTCTCCCTCCTGCCAGCCAGGCCACTCGATGCCGTAGCCGCGCCAATACGTGCCGCTCTCCAGGTGACAGGCCCCGCGGCTGGCTGTGGCGTAGTTTAGCCCCATGTCGACGAAGGCCCGCGGATCGTGGTAGGCCGGCTCCATCCCCTTGACGTGAATCGCCGTGGTCGCCGCCTCTGGTCCGATCCGAGCCGCTGCCTCTCGCACCCCTTCCGCGAGCAGCTCACCAACTCCCTCGCGCCGGGCAATCTTCTCCACCATCGTCAGCACTGGCTCCGGTTCACCCCACGCCAGCTCCACATCGAGCCCTTCGCTGGCTTCGAGCCATCCGCGCTCTGCGGCCTCGGTGGCGAAGGCGATGGTGCCCGAGGTCGAGATGGTATCCAGACCCAGATCGTTGCACAGCGAGTTGATCGCCGCCAGTGCCGGCAGGTCATCAATCAGCAGGTTTCCGCCAAACCCGCACAGCGTCTCGTACTCCGGCCCCTCGCCCCACGTGCCGGCGTAGGGACCCTCATTGATCTCAACGGCCTTGCCGCATCCCACAGGGCACGCGAAGCACGCGGTATCCCGCACGTGGATCGTTTCGCGAATTGCCTCGCCGGAGATGGCCTGGGCGCCCTCGGGCCAGGAGCCCTCCTGCCAGTTCCTGAGCGGCATCCCCCCGAAGTGCTCCGCCGCCGGGATGCCCCCCGCTGTGCCGAACTTGGACATGCCGGCAGAGCGCTCGCGGATCAGCCTGTTCGCCTCCCGCACGGCGTCGCGCAGGCGGGACGGATCCGGATAGGTGGGTTTCTCGTGGCCGCGTACGACGATGGCCTTCAGGTTCTTGGAGCCCATGAGCGCGCCCATCCCCCCACGACCGGCTGCGCGGTTGTGGCCCTGACCGCCGGTCATGATGCCCGCGAGTGGTACCACGTTCTCACCTGCCGCGCCGATACACGCCGCCTGCGCCTCGGGATCCGTTTCCTCGCGCAACCGCTCGTGCGTCGCAAACGTACCCATCCCCCACACATCGGAAGCGTCACGAATCTCCGCCACGTCGTCGTGGACCCACAGGTACACGGGAGAGGACGCAGCACCCTCCACCACCAGCCCGTCCAGCCCCGCGAATCGCAGCTCAGCCCCGAAGTGACCGCCGACGTTAGACTCGTTCCAGATACCGGTGAGAGGCGAGCGGCCGCACCACGACGTGCGGGCCGCACCTGGAGCGAAGGTGCCCGTCAGGAGACCGTTGAATACTGCCAGCAGGCTCTGGGGAGCCAGCGGATCGTCCGATGGATTCAAGGAGCTATCTGCCAGAAGCCGCGCTGCCAGCCCACTACCCAGCAGCCAGGTTCCAACGTCTGAGGCTGAGGTGTCTCGGCGCTCGATGTGGCCCCGCCCCAGATCGACTCGCAGCCACTGTCCGGCATACACACCACCCATTCAATCCTCCTTCTTGCTGCAACTGCACGTCGTGCCCACGCGCCTCCCCACCTTGGTCCTCCACGTGGACCAGACGGATAGGAAACCCGACTCTCGACGCCTAGCCGTCGTTCTCACTGTGCCTCGTACACGATCTCGCCCCCGCAGATGGTCATCTCCACCGGGATCGATTCGATCGAATCGGGGTCGGCGGCCGTCGGGTCCTCGCCGAGTACGACCAAATCCGCCAGCTTGCCCACCTCAATCGAGCCTTTCTCCACCTCTTCAAAGCCAAGCCAAGCATTGTCCAGCGTGTAGAGTCTCAGGGCTCGCTCCACGCCGATCCGCTCCCCGGGATTCGAGTGGTTCACGGCGCAATGGACGCCGTAGAGCGGCTTGAGCGGCGTCACAGTGCTGTCCGAGCCCCCTCCCACCCGCACACCCGCGTCGATCAGCGAGCGAACTGGGTCGGACCGAGCGGCTCGTTCCTCTCCGAGGATGGGCTCCAGCCGCGCATGACCGCCGAAGAACCCGTTGAAGGGTGGCTGGATGGCGAGACATACGCCGAGCCTATACGCCCGCTGAGCCAGTGCCTCGTCGTAGACCTCGAAGTGCTCGACCCTTTGCCGATGGTCCTCGCGCGGCCAACGAGTCAGGACCCTTTCGTAGGCGTCGATAGCCTGCTTGGCCGCACGGTCACCCACGGCATGCATCGCGACCTGGAGCCCCGCCCGATGGGCCTCTTCCACAAACGCATCCACTTCCGCCTGCGTGTGATAGAGTGTGCCTCGCGTGTCCGGCTCGTCGACGTACGGCTCCAGAAGGGCCGCCGTGTGCGGACCAAAGTCGCCGTCCAGCAGGATACAGCCGCCGATCCGAGGAAGGCTCAGCTCCTGCACAGCACTGACGTCCATCGTCTGGTACCACACCACGACGCTCACAGGGAGCTGATCGCGGATGCCCAGGAGTGCCCTCACGTGAGGATCACGTGGTGCATCGTTTCCCTCCAGGGCATGGACCGTGGTCAGGCCCACAGAAGTGGCCCGTTCGGCCGCGGCGCGGTACAACGTCTCAAGCCCCACCTCTCGCGCGAACGTGCCCCTCATGTCGCGATCGACAACTGTGTTCGCCCGGTCGCGCAGCAGGCCCGACGGCTCGAGACCAGGTGTGTCGGCCGCCACCTCTTGCCGCTCCAGACAGAGCGTATTCACTACCGAGTAATGTCCCGTGACCCCAGAGATGTAGACTGGATGCTCCGGCGCAGCCGCATCCAGATCGGCACGAGTCGGTAGCTCGTGATCTGGGAACTGGTAGTGATTGATGCCCAGGCCGAACAGGACTTGCCCTGGGTCCGTGTCCCGTGCCGCCTCCCGGAGAATCGACTGCACTGCGGCGACGGTGTCGGCCTCGCCGAAGTCGAGCGCCGTCTCCTGTAGGCCCGTCCAGGTTAGATGCACGTGGCCGTCGATGAAACCCGGCAGGACGGTCCTACCCCCGAGGTCGAGCACGCGTGCCGCGCCCTGACCTGGCGCCACGCCGTCGTCTACCGCAGTGATGCGTCCGTCGCGTATTGCCACCGTGCGCGCCCTCGGCCGCGCCGCATTCATGGTGATCACGTTGGCGTTCGTGAGGACCATGGAGCGGTTGTCCGACTCAATCGTCTTCATGTATTCGGTCATCGGGGCCACCATCTCCCCCACGACGTGTATCGCGACTCTCCAGCTAGTCGCCAATTCGAGGACTCGGAGCGTGAACCCGCGATACCGGCAGACGTCCCCGTGTGAGAGTGTGGGGCTGCCGCCCATCTACCGTGCCCGGTCTTCATTGGAGACTCAGATTCACGGTCGACCGCTTACTGAATCACGTGGTACGCCTCAACGCGCTCGTGAATCTCGATGCCGCGCTTGGCCAGCTCGACGAATAAGACGTCAGGATCCAGGGCGGTCTCCGGCGGCACCACACCCCTAACCTCCACGTCGTCTCCGCGACCGATCATCTGCGCACCAATGCTCAGCGGGATGGCGATGTTCTTGTAGTACGCTGCCTTCCCGCCCCACGTCTCCTGCGGCGGATGGCGGTTCCAGAGCCTCACCTTGACGTCGTGATCGCCCTGCTTGCCGAAGACATCCACCAGCAGGCCGTACGCCCACAGAGGCGTCTCCTTGCTCTCTGGAGCCGCGAGCAGCAGCTCATACATCATCTCGAAGGCCGTCGTCTCAACCCCTTTGACGGTCACCGGCTCGCCACCGTAAAGCCCGGACCGGAGCATGGACTTGGCCAGCGCCATGGCGTGGGGTGGGAAGCAGCCCCGCACCGAGACAGCCTTAGCCCCCAGGCTTTCTGGCATGGTGCGAGTCTCCGGGTGCGGGATGTAGCACACCTCCTGCTCGCCGATGGGGCCAGGGAAGGTGACCGTTTTCAGGCCCTCGAAGGGCCCGGCCCAATGGAACTCGCCATCCTCGTAGTATAGGCGCGACTCTGTGTCTGGATGGAACTCCCAGAGGAACGTGGTCAGCAGCCCTGGCGAAGGCGCCGGACAGCGGAAGGCAGCGAAGTAGATCTGGATGTCATCCACAACGTCGAGCTGATCCGCACCGCGTCGAGCCATAGCGTTGGTGATGCCAGGCGTGGCGCCGACTCCGGGGATGAAGACGATGTCCTTCTCCTTGGCTGCCGCGTCGTAGTCCCACTGGTCCTCTTCGGTCGAGACGTCGAGGCCGC
>JASFVD010000071.1:0-8741 GCA_050050015.1 Anaerolineae bacterium
ACTCCCCAGCGCCCATGATGGGCGGGACAGCGCCCGCCACCATGGCCGGCGGCTTGGCTCTGGGCAATGCCGAAGTGCTGTCCAGCCTGGTGATGCACCAGCTGAAGCGCCCAGGCGCACCCTTCGTCTACGGCAGCGGGCTTCACCATCTCGACATGAGGACGACGATCAGCGTCTACAGCGCGCCGGAGTTTGAGCTGGCCCGAGTGGCAGTCGCGGAGATGGGAAGGTTCTACGACCTTCCGACCTGGGGCTACGCTGGACACTCGGACAGCTGCACAATGGACGAGCAGGCAGCCGCGGACGCTGCCTTTTCTGTCCTTGCGTCCTTGCTGGCAGGCTCGAACCTGGTGCACGACGTTGGCTATCTTGAGGCTGGACTGACGACTTCGCCTGAGATGATCGTCTTCACTGCAGAGATGATCCAGATGCTGCGCCGCTTCATGGGCGGGGTCTCACTGGATGCCCATTCGCTGGCGCTTGACGTGATTCACAGTGTTGGCCCCGGTGGGGAGTTCCTCTCCACGGAGCACACGATGGACCATTTCCGCGATTTCTGGGAGCCTACGCTGTTCAACCGTCAAAGAGTCGAAGACTGGGTGGAGGCCGGCAGCAAACGGTTGGGTGATCGCCTGCGGGAAAGGACCGTTGCCATCATCGATGGGCACGAGCCGGAGCCGCTCTCGGAGCACGCTCGGCAGGAGATAGGATACATTCTGGACAGCGGGAGCTGAGACGCTGTGTCAACTGGACGTCACCTGCGGCCTTGGACGGAGATTCTAGCGCGCTGCGGTCCGGAGTTCCGACATCGACGTTGTGGCCGTTTGTGATGCGGCGAACTGTGATTCAAGGTAGCGGAACGCTGGCATCGAAGGTGTCCTCTGAAGAAAGAATCGTGTCGTTTGCACGCCAGCTAGGACCCAGGGAGGAGCTATGGCTGTTTCCACGTCGGTGAAGACGGTTGATCGTCTCGTGCTTGTCATCGACAGTTTCTCGGCCTCGCACCTTTCCTGGACTCTGACGGGCCTAAGCGAGCATCTGGACGTGCCGAAGAGCACGCTCCACAGGTTCCTCAGCAGTCTGGAGGCGCACGGGATCTTGCGGCAGGATGAAGAGACAAAGCGGTGGCATCTTGGGTATCGACTACTGGTTTGGGGCAGTCTGGCGGAACAGAGCACTGCCCTGCGAAGCATAGCAAGACCTGTGATGCGTGATCTCGTTGCGGACACGGGAGAGACAGCTCTTCTGACTGTCTACCACGCGCGGGAGGTCGTGTGTGTGGAGAAGGTGGAGTCGTCTCACTCGGTGCGGCTGGCCCTAGATGTGGGCATGCGACGACCCCCGCATGCCGGGGCTTCGTCCAAGGTGCTAATGGCGTATCTGCCCGATGACGAGATTCGGTCCATCCTCGAAGAGCAAGGTCTGCCGAAGCTGTGCATCAGCACGATCACCGACGAAGGGGAACTGAGCGCCGAGTTGGCTAGGATTCGCGAGCAAGGATACGCCAAGAGTGTCGAGGAGACCGATCCGGGTGCCTGGGGCGTTGCGACGCCGGTGCGTAACTGGGAGGGCAAGATCGTGGCCGCGATTGGGGTGGCCGGTCCCACGTCTCGCTTTGGAGAGCAGGTCACGCAGCAGTACGTATCGTGTTGTGAGGCGGCGTCCAGGCGGATCTCGTCCGCACTGTTCGCCAACGTCTGATTCGTTCACAGAGAACATCAAGGGGCTATTATGGTTGACTTCACGGGTATGGACATTCTGAGCGGCAAGCAGTTCACGCGGGAAGGCCTGGATCAGATTCTGAGTGCCGCACGTGGCATGGATAGGCTCTTGCGGAAGCAGCGCTCCCTGGATCTGCTCGAAGGCTACGTTATGGGGTCGCTTTTCTTCGAGCCGAGCACGCGCACGCGCCTGTCATTCGAGACGGCGATGCACCGACTGGGCGGCGACGTCGTGGGTTTTGCCCAGGCAGGCACCTCCTCAGTGGCGAAAGGGGAGTCGCTCAACGATACCATCCGCACGGTGAACCAGTACGTGGACGTGATCGTCATCCGGCACCCAGAGATTGGCTCGGCCAAGCAAGCTGCTGGGGTGTCGAGGGTCCCGGTTCTGAACGGCGGTGATGGGGCGGGCCAACATCCCACGCAAGCACTGCTCGATCTCTTCACCATCCAAGAGGAGCGCGGCCAAGTGGACGGGCACACGATCGCACTGTGCGGCGACTTGAAGAACGGTCGTACCGTGCATGCGGGCGTCGAGCTCTACAAGCACTACGACTGCAAGCTCATCTTCGTGGCGCCCGAGGCATTAAAGATGCCAGCGGAGATCACCAAGCGGCTTCAAGGCGAGGGGGTCGAGGTGGAGGAGACGGCTAGTCTCGAGGCGGCATTGGGCAGCGCCGATGTGCTATACATGACGCGTATTCAGAAGGAGCGCTTTGAGGATCCGGCTGAGTACGAGCGGTTGAAAGGCAGCTACGTCCTGACCCGCGAGATGGTCGAGCGCCTCAACCCGGATCTGACGATCATGCACCCTCTGCCTCGCGTGAATGAGATCGAGGTGGTCGTGGACGACCTCCCCGGTGCGGCCTACTTCCGCGAGGCGCGCAACGGAGTCCCTGTACGGATGGCGCTTCTAGCACTGGTGCTGGGCAAGGTCGAAGGAGTGTGAGCTGATGGGGCGAGAGAGGTTTGACATTCTGGGGCGAGATTCGCGCCGCAAGAATGCGGTGGCGCGCGTGACCGGACGGGAGAAATACTCCGTCGACGTCACACTGCCCCGCATGCTTCACGGGCGTGTCCTCATCAGCCCCTATGCCCACGCCCGTATCAAGGCGATCGATGTGAGCGAGGCCCAGGCAGTGGGGGCTGTGGCGCTCACGTTCGCCGATATTCCCCACGTGCGATACAACGAGCGCATCATCACCACTCCTCCGGTGCTACACAAGGACTTCTACATTCTGGCGGACAAGGTCCGGTACCGAGGTGAGGCTGTCGCTGCCGTGGCGGCGGAGACGGAGGAGCTGGCGGAAAAAGCCGTGCGCGCCATTAAGGTCGACTATGACCCGCTGCCTGTCTGCACCGACGTCGCCGATGCGATGGCAGAGGGGGCAGAGCCGATCTACGACGTCGTGGAGTGGGGCGGAGAGCCGTACAAGGTTGAGAACAATGTCGCGTGTGAGCGGAACATCGAGGAGGGCGACGTGGACGCGGCGTTCGGCGAGGCCGACATCGTCGTCAGTGGGACGTTCGAGACGCCGAAGGTCTACCACGCGCAGATGGAGCCCAAGACGGCTGCTTGTGCGCCTGAGCCAGATGGGGGCCTAACACTCTGGTGCACGACGCAGTCGATTCACAATGTGCGCATCGTCCTAGGCGAGATCTTCGACATTCCGCTGAGCAAGATCAACGTAAAGAGAGTGCCGATCGGCGGCACGTTCGGATCCAGCATCCAGATGAACCCGCCAATTCCCATCGCGGCGGCCCTGGCACTCAAGGCGGGTCAGCCGGTCAAGGTGTCCATGACCCGTGAGGAGGATGCCCACGATCACGCCCGGTATGGCACCAAGATCGACTTGCAGCTGGCGGCGAAGAGGGACGGTACGCTGCTTGGTGCGAAGATGACGCTCACTGCTGATACGGGGGCGCACAACATTCAGCCTTACTCTTTCCTGGGCGTCTGCGCGGGCTGGCTGGTGTCGCTGTACAGGATTCCTGCGGTCCGATACAGGGGGACAGCGGTCTATACGAACACAACGCCCTCGTGTGCCATGCGTGGCTTCGGCAATCCACAGGTGACGTTCCCTGTGGAATCGCTGATGGACGAGCTGGCCCACAAGCTGGCGATGGACCCAGTGGACCTGCGCCTGAAAAACTACGTTGGATTGGGCGACACGTTCTGGGGTCAGGGTCCTCTGGTGCGCTCGATTGTCCGGAGCGACGGTGTTCCTGAGCTGCTCGAGCGGGGGAAGGAGGCCATCGGCTGGGAGGATAGAATGCCGAGCGGCTCACAGAAGGGCCGCTATCGGCGCGGCATCGGAATGGCTCGCGGCTTCCACACGTCGAGCGCCGGCGCGCCTCAGCCCGGTGATGTGATCGACTTCTCCGGGGCGATGGTGAAAGTCAACACGGATGGTTCCGTGGACGTGGTCACAGCTTTGATGGACCATGGAGGGGGGACGCACGAAGCCGTGGCAAAGCTCGTAGCTGAGGCCTTGTCCGTGCCGCTCGACAAGGTGGATCTCGCTCCTGCCGAGACACGCTCGACCGTCTATGACGTCTGTACGCACGCCACCCGCGGCGTATACGCCGGCGGCGGAGCAGCCGTTAAGGCGGCTGAAACGGTGCGGGAAGACATCATTGAAACGGCCGCCCGGTTCTTGAACGTGATGCCTGACGGTCTGAGGATCAGGCTGGATCCTGAGAGAGGACAGAGCGTGGTCTTTTCCCCGGCGATTCCCGATTGCGCGATGACGCTGGCCGAACTTGCTACCCGTTGCTGGTCTGAGAGCCGGAAGACGCTGGCCGCCGTGGAGAGCTATCGTGCAACGCACTGCCCGCCAGCTTACGTGACGGTCTTCATCGAGGTGGAGGTCGACACGTGGACGGGTCAGGTGGTGACGAAGCGCGTCGTGATGGGGAGCGACTGTGGCACGGTGATCAACCCACAGTTGGCCGCCGGGCAGCTGGAGGGCGGCCTGTCAATGGGGGCAGGTTACGCGCTGTATGAGGACGCGCGTTGGGATGTGGACGGCCACCTGCTGTCCGGCGGCTACTGGATCGATGCCAAGACGCCGTCGATAGGTGAGTCGCCGTACGAGGAGAACCTCCACGTCCACTTCGCGGAGACCTACGAACCGACCGGACCCTTCGGGGCGAAGGGCATCGGCGAGGCCGCGACAAATCCGGTGGCGGCGGGCTACGCCAATGCCATCTACAACGCGATTGGCGTCCGCTTCTACGACCTCCCGATCACACCCGAGAGGATCCTGGCTGCACTTGAAGGAGGGGCCGATGAGTGACCATGCACACGAGCATCACCGCGCCCACGACATGACGAACTCCCATCTCGTTGTGCAGGAGTTTGCGTACCATCGGCCGGCGACGATCGACGAGGCCGTCGCTATTCTAGCTCAGCACGACGGTGAAGCCGATGTGTTGGCCGGCGGCACGTTCCTGCTGGTACAGATGAAGATGGAGCGGATGTCCTCGGACTGCTTGATCGATGTGGGTGGCCTGCGCCAACTATCCGGGATTCGTTCCCATAAGGAATATGTCGAGATTGGTAGCACGACCTCCATCTGGGACGTGCGGAACGCTCGCGTCGTGCAGAGGGAGCTTGGGGCGCTGGCGGATGCGTGCTCTGCCTTTGGTTCCACGCAGATCCAGCTGACGGGAACGATTGGCGGCAACGTGTGCAACGGCTCGCCGGCCTCGGATGCGGTCCCGGCGCTGATGGCGCTGGGCGCGGATCTGGTACTGGTCGGGGTCGACGGCGAGCGTACGATGCCGATAGAGGAGTTCTTGGTGGCCCCGGGAGTGACCGCGACGGACCGGGGCGAGGTGCTCACGGCCATTCGCGTCCCGAAGCTGACGCCTGGCGCCGGGAGCGCGTTTGTGAAGGTCTCGCGCGTGCGGGCTGACCTGGCGAAGGCCAGCGCGGCCGCCGTGGTGGTGCGCCGGGGGGATCGCATCGTGGACTGCCACCTTGCCTTGGGCGCCGTAGGTCCAACGGTGCTGCGGGCTCGCCTTGCCGAGGAGACATTGGCTGGCGGGCGTTTCAGCTCGGAGCTGGCGCTAGAAGCCGGACGGGCGGCGGCGGCGGAGGTATCCCCGATCGATGATGTGCGTTCGAGCGCTCGGTATCGGCGCCAGGTTGTGAAGGCACTGACTCACGACGTGCTGGAGGCGGCGTGGAGTCGGGCTGTGGAAGCGGAGATCGGCCCCACCGAGGAGGAAGAACGCATGGGCGATGTGCGGTCTGGCGAAGACACTGGACAGAGCAGCGATGCGCGCGGGACCGCGCTCCATCTTGGCCCGGAGGAGAGATACACTGTCACGTTGACCGTGAATGGTGTCGAGCATCGCCTGCACGTGAAGCCGAACGATCTGCTCATCAGTGTGCTCCGCGACCGATTGAACCTGACGGGCACGAAATACGGCTGTGGGATCGGCGAATGTGGCGCCTGCACGGTGCACCTTGACGGCCTCCCCGCGCTGTCGTGTTTGACCCTGGCCGTGGCGGCCGACGGGCGAGAGGTCACGACTGTCGAAGGATTGCAGGGCCTGGACGGCGAGCTCGATCCCCTGCAGGAGGCGTTCATTGAGCACGCGGCTTTCCAGTGCGGCTACTGCACGCCGGGCATGCTGATGATGACCAAGCGGCTGCTTGAAGAGGAATCGGCCCCCGACGAGCATGACGTCCGCGATTATCTGAAGGGGAATCGCTGTCGCTGCACCGGGTTCGCGGCCATTGTCCGGGCGGTGAACAGCTGCGTTAGAGGCTAGCCCTCGATGGGCAACAGTTGACACGAAGGGAGGTACGCATGCTGCCCGAGTTTGAGCTCCTGATGCCCAGCACGCTTCAGGACGCACTGGGGATGATGGCAGAGAGGGCCCCGGATGCCAGGCCTTTGGCGGGAGGTACGAACCTGATACCGGACCTGCGCGCAGGGACTCACCGCCCTGGAGTTCTGGTCAATGTTGAGGGGCTCGCGGAGCTGAAGGGCATCCGCCAGCAGGACGGGCACGTCGTCGTCGGAAGTGGAGTCACGATGTCGGAGCTGCTTGCTGACGAGTTGATTGAGGAATGCGGAAACGTGCTGCTACAGGCGGCGCGCGTCTTTGCCAATCCCCTAGTGCGAAACAGGGCCACTCTTGGCGGCAACCTGGGCAATGCCTCCCCGGCGGCGGACAGCGCGCCGCCGTTGCTGGCGTTGGGCGCTGAGGCTAGACTCTCCACCAGCCACGGCTCGCGCTGGGTGCCGCTGAGCCACTTTTTCGTCGGCGTTTGCGACACCGTGTCTGAGCCCCTGGAGCTGATCACGGCAGTGCGCTGGCCGGAGCCTTCCTCAAGGAGCGTCGGACGCTTCCGCAAGTTGATGCTGCGCAAAGCGATGGCCATCTCCGTGGTCAGCGTGGCCGTGCAGATCACGGTTGATGACGAGGGGCAGTGCGAGGAGGCACGCATCGCCCTGGGCGCGGTAGCGCCGACGCCTGTGAGAGGGTACAGAGCGGAGGAGCTGCTCAGGGGCGAGCGGCTGAGCTCCGAGCTGATCGAGGAAGCGAGTGAAGCGGCTCGCGGGGTAGCCAGCTGCATCGACGACATTCGGAGCTCGGCCGAGTACCGCGAGCGGGTGACGGACGTCCTGGTCCGACGGGTACTGACGGATGTAGCCGAGGGCCTCGGTCAGAGGGAGGAGACACGATGAGACAGCTCATGACCCTGAGTGTAGACGGCCGCGAGCACGACGTCTCCGTTGAGCCGAACGACACGCTGCTGCAGCTGCTGCGACGGATGGGCTACACGGACGTGAAGAGCGGCTGCGAGAAGGGCGACTGCGGAGCTTGTGCCGTGCTGTTGAATGGCCAGGCAGTGAACAGCTGTCTCGTCTTGGCCCGGCAGGCGGAGGGGGCCGAGGTTGTGACGAATGCTGGACTTGGATCCCTGGAGGACCCGCATCCTCTGCAGGAAGCCTTCGCGGATGCCGGCGCTGCCCAGTGCGGATACTGTACGCCGGGCATGATCATCTCGGCCAAGGCTTTGCTGGACCGGAATCCGAATCCGACGGAGGAGGAGATACGCGAGGCCATCGCTGGCAACCTATGTCGGTGCACCGGCTACACGCAGATCATCGAGGCAATCGAGCTGGCGGCTGGCCGGATGGGAGGTGGACGATGACCTACAAGGAGAGGTATCAGGCGGTGCCTGTGCCCGAGGTGGAGCTACCCGAGCTGCGGCAAGTGGGCAAGCCCTTGCGGAGGATAGATGCACTAGGTAAGACCACGGGTTCGACCGTCTACGCTGGCGACTACACCATGCCGAACATGCTCCACGGAAAGGTCTTCCGCAGCACTGAGCCATCAGCGCGTATCAGTTATCTTGACGTAAGCAGTGCTGAGTCGCTGGACGGCGTCGTGTGCGTTCTGACCGCCGATGATCTGCCGGACGCTGGGCTCGCCACGGACATGCCGGGACAAACTGGGACCGAAGAGCGGAAGGGCACGCGTGCCCCTGTGCTTGCTTCAGATCGAGTACGTTTCTATGGAGAGCCAATTGCACTGGTGGCGGCGGAGACGGAGCAGCTGGCCGAGCGCGCTCTAGAGTTGATCAAGGTTGATTACGAGCCCCTCCAGGGCGTCTTCGATCCGATGGAGGCGCTCAAGCCCGACGCGCCTGTGGTCTACGAGCCGGATAACGTCGTCGCCCGCTGGAAGATCCGCAAGGGGGACGTGGAGGCCGGGTTCGCTGTAGCGGACGAGGTCCTGGAGAATACGTTCCGTGTGCCCTTCGTCGAGCACGCTTACCTGGAGCCGGAGGCAGGTGTGTCGTGGGTGGACGATCAGGGGGTGATCAACATCCGTGTGTCCACGCAGGTAGTCGAGCACTTCCGCAAGGTCGCCGACGCTGTGGGGGTGCCGCAGAACAAGATTCGCACGCGAGGCGCGATGGTGGGCGGGGGTTTCGGTGGCAAGGAGGACATCACCGTCGAGATCTTCCTGGCGCTGCTGGCCAAGCATACG
>JASFVD010000072.1:0-8695 GCA_050050015.1 Anaerolineae bacterium
GGGACGCCCGCGCCGGTGCGAGCTGAGTCAAACCTCGGAGTGCTGCGGGACGACATGGTCAACATCATCATCCACGGTCACGAGCCAACACTTTCCGAGATGATTGTGGCAGCGTCCCTAGACCCGGAGTTGACTGAGTATGCAAAGAGCAAGGGTGCTGAGGGCATTCAGTTGGCGGGCATCTGCTGCACGGCCAACGAGACCTTGATGCGAGAGGGTGTGCCTCTGGCAGGCAACTTCCTGCAGCAGGAGCTAGCGATCCTTACGGGCGCCGTCGAGGCCATGGTGGTGGACATTCAGTGCATCTTCCAGGGGCTCAGTCCCGTGGCAGATCGCTTCCACACTGAATTGATCACGACCTCTCCGAAGGCGAAAATCAAGGGCGCCACGCATATGGAGTTCGAGGAAGGCCGTGCCTTGGAGATCGCCAAGCAGATTGTGCGTCGGGCCATCGATCGGTTCCCCGAGCGCGGAGAAACCAGCATCCCAGATGTCAAGATGCCCCTGATCCCCGGTTTCTCACACGAGTACATCGACTACGCGCTTGGCGGGCTGTATCGAGGTTCCCTGCGCCCCCTTAACGATGCGATTCAGGCTGGGCGTATTCGCGGCGTGGTGGCCAACATCGGGTGTAACAACGCCCGTGTCTGCCACGATGAACTCCATCGCTACGTCGTGGACGAGTTCCTCAAGAACGATGTTCTAGTCGTAGAGACCGGGTGCGGTGCCATCGCAAGCGCCAAGCAGGGCTACATGACGCCTGAGGCTGCTCTTGAGGTCGCGGGTCCCGGCCTGCGCGAGGTGTGCGAGACTGTTGGCATTCCACCGGTGCTTCACATGGGATCCTGCGTTGACAACTCCCGAATCCTGACTGTGCTATCGCAGATGGCCACGGAGGGAGGATTGGGCGAGGATATCTCGGAGATTCCCGCCGTCGGCATGGCGCCCGAATGGATGAGCGAGAAGGCGCTGTCTATCGCCACATACTGCGTCGCATCCGGTGCCTACGTGATCCTCGGTGGCAGTGACGGACCTGTGTCGGGGAGTGAGGACGTGCTTCGCATCATGAGGGAAACCTGGGAGGCGAAGATCGGGGGCAGGCTGGAGTTCATTGAGGAAGCCGACGAGATCGTCCAGCGAGCCCTCGAACACATTGACCGGAAGCGAGAGGAGCTGGGCCTCGATGAATACGATCCCTCCAAGTGGGGCAAGAGCGGTGACCGACGCTTGCCAGAGATCATGGATCTTCCGTTGGAGGAGCGCATCGAAGCCGTCTACGGCAAATCCGCTAGTTAGGAGGATATAGAGAGAATGTCAAGATACATCGCAACACGGGCCATTCGTGGCGCGAACGGCCTCGTGGCCGAGGCTGACGCGCTGTTGGAAAAGGCCATTGCTGAGAAAGGCGCTGATACACCGGTCAAGTTCCCCAATACGGCGTACTATCTGCCTGTCATCTACGGCATGCTCAACCACAAGGTGGAGACGCTCGGGGATCTGGAACCGGTGCTTGATCATGCCAAGCGGCTTCTGCATCCCGTCCCCGACGAAGATCTGTGGGTACCCTACCTTGGTGAGACCCTTGACAGTGGGATGTCTACCATTCTGGCTGCCGAGGTCATCGAGGGCATCCGCTTCGTCTACGGCAAGCAGCCGGAGCCGTATCCTGGGCTTGAGCTGACAGGGAGCACCAGCTACCCAGACTTCTCCGGCGATGGTCACCTCAATGGTCCCATCGACGACGTTCAGCTGCGTTCATGGGGCATTCAGCTGGTGGATGGACGCATGCCGGGCTTCGCCGCGGTCGTTGGAAAGGCCCGCAGCAACGAGGCAGCCGTCGCTATCGTCCGTGAGCTCCAGCGTCGCAACATCCTCACTTTCCTGTGCGGAAACGTGAACGGTCGATCCATCATCGATCAGCTGCAGGAGGAGGGGGTGGAAATGGGGTACGATACGTATATCGTGCCCTTTGGCAAGGATACCATATCCGCCATCTACCCGCTCGGCTTCGCCACGCGCTCCGCGCTGACGTTTGGTGGGCTTGATCCTGGTGAGTGGCGAAAGATTCTTCTGTACAACAAGTACCGAGTCTTTGCCTTCGTCTTAGCGCTGGGCGAGGTGGACGACCTGAAGTACGCGGCGGCGGCAGGAGCTATCTCCTACGGCTTCCCCACCATTGCTGACACTGTCATTCCGGAGATTCTTCCCACGGGCGTCACTCAGTACGAGCACGTCTTGTCGATGCCCTGGAACGAGATCGAGGCCGAGAACGAGAAGGAACGAGCGGCCAAGCTGGTTCAGAAAGCCATCGAGGTGCGGGGCGTCAAGATTCGCATCACTGAGGTGCCGGCGCCAGTCCCCTACGGCTCCGCCTTCGAGGGAGAGGTCGTGCGGCGGGCGGACATGCGGATCGAGTTTGGTGGCAAGTACAGCCGTGCCTTCGAGTACCTCACCATGCGCCCGATGGACGAGGTAGAAGACCACAAGATCGAGATCATCGGTCCCGACTTCTCGGACGAGGAGATGGGCGGCTCGATGGACCTGGGCTTGGTAATCGAGGTTGCCGGCCGGAAGATGCAGGAGGACTTCGAGCCCGTCCTTGAGCGGCAGATTCATTACTTTGTCAATGCTGCCTCTGGTATTCAGCACATTGGGCAGCGTGACATCACGTGGATTCGCATTTCGAAGACCGCGGCGGACAAAGGCTTCGATCTCAAGCACTTCGGCGAGATCCTCTATGCCCGTTTCCACGCTGATTTCGGCGCTGTACTGGACAAGGTTCAGGTGAAGATCGTGACCGATCCTGACCTGCACGCCGAGTGGCTAGCTAAGGCCCGCGAGGCGTACGAATATCGCAATCAGCGTCTCGCCGACCTGACAGACGATGCCGTTGAGACGTTCTACGATTGCACCCTCTGTCAGTCGTTCGCGCCCACCCACGTATGCATCGTCAGTCCCGAGCGTCTTGGGCTTTGCGGGGCCTACAACTGGTTGGACTGCAAGGCATCTCACGAGATCAATCCCACCGGGCCCAACCAGCCTGTGCCGAAGGGGGACGTGCTGGACCGAGTCAAAGGTTACTGGACCGGCGTCAACGAGACAGCTGTCCAGAACTCGCAGGGTACTGTCGACAAGGTCGCGATGTACTCCATTATGGAGAATCCAATGACGGCCTGCGGCTGTTTTGAGTGCATCGTTATGTACATCCCCGAAGCAGAAGGTGTCATGGTCGTAAGCCGCGAGGATCCCAGCATGACCCCGGCTGGGATGACGTTCTCCACGCTGGCCGGCATGTGCGGCGGGGGCATTCAGACGCCGGGTGTGATGGGCGTTGGGAAGTTCTATCTGACCAGCCCCAAGTTCATCTCGGCTGATGGAGGCTTCAAGCGAGTTGTGTGGATGTCCAGCTTCCTCAAGGAGTCCATGGCCGAGGAACTGAAGAGCGTGGCCGAGCGCGGGGGTGTGCCGGATCTGATCGACCGCATTGCGGACGAACGCGATGTGACCACGGCCGAGGAGTTGGTTGATTGGATCGAGGAGAAGAATCACCCGGTGCTGGAGATGGGGCCGATGGAGGCTGCCGAAGCTCCTGACGCTGTCGAAGCCGTGGGGAAAGAGGTCGAGGCCGTCGAAGAAGCGGAGCCCGAGGCACCAGAGCCTTCGGTTCCCGAGGCGGAAGCCGAACCCCAGCCGGAGCCAGCCCGTGAGGAGGCTGAGCCGGAACCGGCAGTCGCGGAGAAGGCTGAGCCTGCAGCCAGGCCCGAAGGGCCGGCGATCAGCGAGATGGAGTTGCCTGAAGGTGCGGACGTGCAGCAGATTGCCCAGCTCACGGCCGACATTGTCATGGGGAATATCCGTAACGCGCTGATCGCGGCATTGCAGGAGCTCGGCGGCGAAGCGCCGAGCATGGCGGTAGATCGGGTGCGGGAAAAGCCCGTGGCTGTCGAGGCGCCACCGGAGGAAGTTGCCGAGCCAGAGCCTGAGGAGGAGGAAGAGGCAAGGGCGCTGGTCAAGCGCGCTCGACCTTCGGTGCTACCTTGGAGCGAGGACAGCGAGACGGACGTGGACGTTCCCAAGGAGAAGTGGTCGGGGAAGGTGCGGGAGATCACGCTCGGGGCCACCGAGGCCGACGGAGGGACGCGGGCCAGTACCGTCACCGTGGGCGGTCAGACGACCTTGCCGTTTATGGGTTTCGAAGGTGATGTTGGATATCGTCCTGTCGTTGCCGTCGAGATCCAGGACAGGAAGCCGGAAGACTGGTCCCCGCTGCTCCTGGAGGCCTGGGGCGACGTGATGGATGACCCGGCGGAGTGGGCCAGGGCGGCTGAGGAGCGAGGGGCCGACCTGATCGCGCTTCAGCTCAGCCTTGAGGACGCCAACGGTGAGCCCAACACGGGCGAGAAGGCCCGCGATACGGTACGCAGCGTGCTCGAAGCGACGGGTCTACCGTTGATTGTCCTGGGGCCGGGGCAGGTTGAGGCGGACCACGAACTCCTCGTGGCGGCGGCAGAAGAGGCGGCTGGGGAGCGCATAGCTCTAGGCCTGTGCGAGGAGAAGAACTACCGCACCATCGTGGCGGGCGCACTGGCTCACGAGCAGCTGGTCATCGCCAGCACGGCCATGGACGTCAACCTGGCCAAGCAGCTCAACATTCTCATTAGTGACATGGGACTGCCGATGGAGCGGATCCTGATGGATCCCACCTGTGCGGGGGTTGGCTACGGCATCGAGTACGGCTACTCGGTGATGGAACGCCTCCGCCTTGCAGCCCTGCAGGGCGACAGCATGACCCAGCTTCCGATGCTCGTCACAGTAGGTCATGAGGCCTGGCGCCAGAAGGAAGCCAAGGTCGGGGATGACGTGCCTGAGGCGTGGGGCGACTGGAAGGAACGGGCTGTCAACTGGGAGACCGTCACGGCGGCCAGCCTGGTCGAGTCCGCTGCTGACATGCTCATTCTGCGTCATCCAGAGTCGATGCGGCGCATCCACACGATGATCGACAAGTTGTGGGGTGCGGCTTAGGGCATCAGACGTGGTGCGCGGCGCGACCTTTTCGGTGTCCGCGCACCACATTGCCCATTGGTGTGCTTTAAAGGAGAGATAGAAGACGATGGCACTTTCCGGTATTCAGATCTACAAGCTCTTACCTCAGACCAACTGTCAGGACTGCGAGTATCCCACCTGCCTTGCCTTCGCCATGAAGCTGGCTTCCAAGCAGGCGGACTTGGACGATTGCCCACACGTCTCCGAGCAGGCACGAGAGAAACTTGCTGAGTCAGCTGCTCCGCCGATTCGGCTCACGACAGTCTCTTCCAATGGTCGCAAGGTCGAGGCAGGAAATGAACTCGTGCTTTTCCGGCACGAGAAACAGTTCTACCATCCTACCGGAATCTTCGTCCGGGTCTACGACAGTCAACCGTTGGACGCGATCAAGGCGCAGACCGAAGAGGCCATGTCCTACACCGTCGAGTATGTCGGCATGGACCTAGGTCTCGATGGTATGGCGGTTCACGCCACCGGCGATGGCGAGACATTTGCGCGAGCCGTAGAGGCGGTCCTGGAAACCGCGGAGGTTCCCTTGATCCTCATCGCCGAGGATGCCGAGGTTATGTCCAAGGGCCTGGAGGTCGTTGGAGATGCCCGACCGCTGATTCATGCTGCTACGCCCGAAAACTGGGAGTCTTTCGCCGAGCTGGCCCAGGAGTTCGGAGTACCACTGTCAGTGCAGGCGGCGACGATGAGTGCCTTGGCGGACCTGACCCAGAAGGTGCAGGACGCCGGTGTCAAGGAGATCGTACTCGATCCGGCGGTCAGCAACATGCATTCGTCGCTGGCTCTCAACACAGTGATTCGCCGCAAAGCGATCGACGAAACGTTCCGCCCCTTGGGGTTTCCTACCATCAGCTTCGCGGCAGAGATCGTCGAGGACGAGAGCATGGTCGTCATCGCGGCGAGCCAGGCGATTGCGAAGTACGCTGGCTATGTGGTACTGGATCGCTTCAGTCCTGCTATGGTCTATCCCCTGTTGGTGCTGCGTACGAACATCTATACCAACCCGCAGGAGCCAATCCAGGTGGAGCCGGGCGCCTACGAGATCAATGACCCCGGGCCCGATGCACCGCTGATGGTCACGACCAACTTCTCAATCACGTACTTCTCGGTGGCCAATGAGGTCGACGGCAGCGGGATCCCCTCCTGGCTGTTGGTGGCTGACGCTGAGGGTATGAGTGTCCTGACGGCCTGGGCCGCTGGAGAGTTCGACGCCGAGCGCATCGCTAAAGCCGTTCGAACGACTGACATGAAGGACAAGGTCAAACACCGCAAGCTGATCATCCCCGGTCACGTGGCCGTCCTCCTTGGTGAACTGGAGGAAGAGCTCCCCGACTGGGAGATTCTGGTTGGGCCACGCGAAGCAGTCGACCTGCCGGGGTACTTGAAGGTCTGGGGCGCTGCTTGAGGTCGGTGTCTTGCCCGGCCGACGGAGGCTAGCGAGTGCAGAGTTGGTTAGGAGACGAGTGAAGTGGGGGATGGCACCACGTTCAGCTCCACTGGGGGGAGAGAGCTAGAGTGCCCCAGGCGTATGCGGAGCGGTGCTGCCTGCCCCGCGAGCGAGCTGTCGAGAGATGAACAGAGACACCGGCTCCACACAGGCTCTTCCCCGTCCTCGAATCTGCGAAGCCGCCGACTCACCGAGGTTCTTTGATGGCAAAGTGCCGAGTCCGTTTCTTACCTGCTGACGCGGAGGTCGAGGTCCCCAGCGGCACGCTTCTGAGCGATGCTGCCCAGGAGGCTGGCGTCGATATCAACATGCCCTGCGGCGGTCAAGGCCGCTGCGGTCGTTGCGCCGTCATTGTCGACGAGGGCCCGGTCCGGCGTCACTCGACGGAGCGACTGTCGGCCGATGACGTGGCGGCCGGCTACGCCCTGGCCTGCCAGACTGCGGTTGACGGCGACGTGGTCGTCACGGTGCCGCCACAGGAGAAGATCGAGCGCAGGCTGGACACGAGTAAGCGGGCAGCCGAGGTCGAGTTGCCCTTCCCCTACACGGTCCACGATCAACCGCTACGTAAGTACGTCGTAACCCTGGAATCGCCCAGCCTGCAGGATCAGACTGACGATTGGTCTCGGCTTCAGCGTGAACTGTCTCGACGCTACGACCTCGACGACGTGCGGACTTCGCTACCGGTGTTGCGGAAGCTGGCCCCTGCCCTTCGGGAGGGCGACTGGACCGTCACGGTCGTCGTGGAGTTGGACAATTGGCAGCGGCTGGAGGGGCCTCCGCGCCTAATCGACGTGCTGCCCGGCGAGCGTCTCGAGAGTCTCTGGGCTGTCGCAATGGATATTGGTACGACGAGCAACGTGGTCTGGCTGGTGGATCTGATCAGTGGCGAGGTCATGGCGCAGGAGGCTGACTACAACGGGCAGATCGCTCGCGGTGAGGACGTCATCTCTCGCATCATCTACGCTTCGAAGAACGAAAACGGACTGGTGGAGCTCCAGGGCTTGGTCTTGGAGACGTTCAACGGCCTGCTGGAGAAGGCGGCACTGGAACGGGGTATCAGGACCGACGAGATCTACAAGGCTGTGGTGGCTGGCAACAGTACGATGCTCCATCTCTTCGCCGGGGTGCCTCCGGAGACCATTCGCCTGATGCCCTTCATCACGGTGGTGAACCAACTACCTCCCTTCGAGGCTCGGGAGATCGGTTTGGGGATCAACCCCGCGGCGACCATCGACTGTCTCCCCGGCATTGCCTCATACGTCGGAGCCGATATCACATCAGGTGTGATCAGCTCTGGCATGTGTGCGGATGATGAGAAGCTGACCCTGTTTGTGGACGTTGGCACGAATGGAGAGATGGTGTTGGGCGACTGCTCCTGGCTTATTGCCTGTGCCTGCTCAGCCGGGCCGGCCTTCGAGGGAGCTGGCGTCGTGGACGGCATGCGAGCCACGGCTGGCGCCGTTGAGGAGGTGTGGGTCGACTCAGGGAGCTACGACACCACATACCGTGTCATCGGGGACGAGAAGCCCCGAGGACTGTGTGGCTCTGGGCTCATCTCCCTTATGGCGGAGATGTTCGTCGCTGGCGTGATTGACAAGGGCGGCAACATCAACCTTGAGTTGCCAACGCGCCGGGTTCGGGAGGGCGATCACGGGGCGGAATACGTGGTCGTGTGGTGTGACGAGACCGAGAGCGGAGAGGATATCGTCATCACGGACGTCGACCTCAATAACTTGATGCGGGCCAAGGCAGCCATCTACGCCGGTTTCTCGATCCTGGCTCGCAGTGTTGGGCTCAGCCTGGATGTGGTAGAGCGGGTCTTGATTGGTGGGGCTTTCGGGCAGTACATCAACGTTGAGAAGGCCATACAGATTGGGTTGCTGCCCGACGTGCCGTACGATAGCTTCCACTTCCTCGGAAACACGTCGGTGCGCGGAGCCTACATAGCACTTCTTTCTAGAGAGAAGCGTGAGCGGGTGGGCGAGGTTGGCGAAATGATGACCTATCTGGAGCTCTCCGCCGACAACACCTTCTTCGACGAGTTCAACGCTGCTATGTTCCTCCCTCATACGGATGTGGAGAAGTTTCCATCGATGGCTGAGATCGTGGGGGGGCAGTGAACGTCTCTGAAGTAGGATCGGGGGCAGATCGGCCCGCGCGCTACTTGACGAGCACCGGCAGAAGAGTACATTG